>CAZJCX010000128.1:0-4437 GCA_964544425.1 uncultured Verrucomicrobiota bacterium | reverse complement strand
ACCGCGTTCAACTTTGGGAACTGTAACAGCCTGTACGACTCGGCAACCATCACGGTGCGTGACAACGACAACTTTGCGGATCGCTTCTCGCTGAGTGGATCGTCAGTACCGACCGGCGGATCGAACGTCACCGCCACCAAAGAGCCGGGCGAGCCCGATCATGCGGCCAATGTTGGGGGCAAGTCCGTGTGGTGGAGTTGGACGGCACCGGCGAGCGGGACTGTTACCATTTCGACTTGCGGCAGCGATTTTGACACCATTCTTGGGGTCTATACCGGCACAGTTGTCAATGCTTTGGAATCAGTAGCTTCCGATGATGACTTCTGTGGGTTTGCCAGTGGTAGCCAAGTTCAGTTTACTGCCACCGCTAACACCACTTATCAGATCGCAGTTGATGGATACAAGTACCTTGAAGATCCCGACGCGAGCGCTGGCAATGTCGTGTTGACCATCACCCAGTAGTTCCTCACTTCTTGTCGAGAACAATCTCGCCCTGCCAGCCCGATGCCGGTGGGGTGTCGCGCAGCGCCTTGATCTGGTTCTGATACAGCGCCGCCGCTTTCGCCAGCCGGGCCTCTTGCGAGCCGACCTCATCGAAGGCGCGTGCGGCGGTGTTCCAGTCGCGGGCGCAGAAACTTGCGAGGGCTTCGTCCCACCGGGGGCCGACCGCAACCGGGTTCTGAAACAGCGTGTGCAAGCCGACCGGCTGGGTTTTGCCGGCGACGCGGATGAGGCCGAGTTTCAGGCTCAGCGTGCCAGCGGCGAGCCGGGCACGGGTGGAGTCGGTGACAAGGATCGTGGTGCCGAATTGTTTGTTCAGGCCTTCGACCCGGGAGGCGAGGTTCACCGAATCGCCAATGGCGGTGAAATCGAACCGCCGGGCGGAGCCGAGATTGCCCACAACCATCGGGCCGGTATGCATGCCGAAGCGCGTTTTAAGCGGTGGGAATCGCCCGGAGGCGTTGAACTTTTCGATTTCCGTCCGGATTGCCATGGCGGCGTCGCAACACAACTGGGCGTGGTCGGGGGTCTTGATGGGCGCGCCCCACAAGCCGAACACGGCGTCGCCAATGAACTTGATGAGCGTCCCACGCTGCTCGAAGATCGCGTCCATCACTTCGGTGAAATAGGCGTTGAGCATCTGGGCGACTTCGTCCGGTTGCATCTTCTCGGCGATGGAGGTGAAACCCTCGATGTCGGTGAACATCGCGGTGGCTTCCACCTGTTCGCCGCCGAGTTTCAATGCCTGTGGATTGCGGGCCACTTCCCGCGCCATCTCCGGGGAGAGATAGAGTCGGAACGCTTTCTCCAACTGCCGCTGTTGCCGGCGGGTGATGATGTAGAAGTACAGCGTGCTGCCGAGATAGGTGACCGGCAGGACCACAAACGTCAGCGTTGCCCCCGGCCGAAACTGGCCCGTCAGAAACGATAGATACGCCACCACCGACCACGTCCCGGCAAACGCCACCCAGATACTCGCGCCCACCAGCGGGCGCAGTGTCAGAAGCAGAAAAGCCGCCAGCAATGCCAGCATCGCGAGTCCCACCGCTTCGCGAGTGCGCGACGCCCGGTGAATCCAATTCTGCGCCTGCAAATTTGCCGCCGCTGTCGCGTGCAATTCCACGCCGTACGTCCGGCCGCGCTGGGCAAACGACGTGAGATAGGAATCTTTCTGTGCCGGACCTAATTCCGTTCGCAGACACAAGCCCACAAAGACAATTTTGTCGCGCAGCTTTTCCGCCGGTAGTGGCATTTCAGGATCAATGACTTGGTAGTACGAATAGGTGGTGATCGTCCGCGCCGGCCCGTACAGGTTCAAGAAGTCGCGTGGCCCCGGCCCCTCACCCTGACCCTCTCCCCGCAAACGAGGAGAGGAAACCTGCTTTCGGATCCCCTCGCCCCATCCGATGGGGAGAGGGTCAGGGTGAGGGGTTCCCCCGATTGCCGCCTCCGCCAGCGTTGGCAAACCTAGCGCCAACTCAGAAGTCTCGTTCAAAAACCGCCGGACAAATTCCCCATCCTCCGGCAGGCCGACCAACCCGACCGCCAACGCATTCGTCCGCAGTAACTCCGCCGGCAGGAGGAGCGCTTCGCGCGTGATACCGGCCTCTTCCACGCGCCCCAGTTCCGCGCCCACCACCACCGGTAGCCCGGCCATCGCCTCGGCCAGTTGCCGGTCGGCAACCGGGTCGGCGCTTTCACCAAGGAACAACACGTCAAAAACCACACGCCGCGCGCCAGCCGCTTTCAGTCGTTGCAACAACCGGGCATGAGCGGCCCGCGGCCAGGCTTGGTTGAGTGGGAACCCGATCGCCTGGTAGCTGTCTTCGTCCATCGCCACCACGACGATGTTGGCTGGTGGCGCGACCGGCCCGCGCAGGTTGAACCAGAGATCAAAAAACCGCAGTTCGAGCGCCTCGCCCCACGACGACAGAAACAGCGCGGTGTGCGCGGCCGCCACCACTACCGCAATCCCGATAAGGTACGGGAGGCGTTTCATCAGTAGTTGAGCGAAAACTGGAGATTCACACTCGCGTTCGGCTGCAGCCGACGATCATCGCGGTTGGGATCAACTCCGGTTGTCAGGTAGCGAAAGCTCTTGTCGAAGATGTTCTCGAAAGTCAGCTTCACGAACCCATGACGTTTCGGCAACTGATAGCCCACGAACGCATCGCAAAGTACAAAACTGTTCTCCCCGTCCGCCGCGCCATAGCCATCCAAATGCTGGATTCGCAACGCCGGTGCCACGCCCCAGAACCAGCCGGTGGGGTGAAACCAGTTCACGGCGGCCCGAATTCGATGCGTCACCGTTTCCGTGCGAAAGGTAAGGTCATCCGCATCAGCGAGCACGTAATCCAGCGTCGCCGTGGTTCGGGCATCAAGCACCTGATGGATGTAGGCCCGGACCAATCGTAGTTCCGTCTCGAAAGTGGCAAACGACACCGGACCACCGCCACTCTGGGTCGGTTGATCCGCAGCCCCGAACGGTGAATCCACGTCGCGCCGGACCAACTCCACCCCGGCGTATGTCCGCTTCGCCAATTTGAAGTCCGCCCCGACACCATACATCTCCGCTCGCGACGCGACCGGATCGTCGAACACCTGATTAAAGCCTGCCACTTGGGTCGGCTCAATCGATTCCACATCGGAACTCCCCGCGCTGCCGAGCGTCCGCAGGTACGCGCCCCGCAGCGTGATGGCGGGCGTCACATACAGCGAAACTCCGATTTTGGGCGTCCACCCCGACCGGTCTTTGGTTTGGCTGTTGAACGGAGGCACCGTGAGCGCGCCGTACTCAATGAACGAGAAATTGCCACCGGCCACCAAGTCCGCCAGTTCCGCCAGGTGCCACGTGCTGTAGAGATAACCACGCTGCGTCCGCTCGTCGAATTCTGCCCGGGAAGCCCGCGTACCCAAACCTTGGAACCGACTGCGCTGTCCTTTTTCGACATCGGCCTCCACGACGCCGCCCCCAGCCACGATCGTGACGGCGCGCCATTCCTGCACATACTGCAAATCAGCGCGAACCCCGACCGTCTCGACCAACTGGGTATTGCTGCGCGAGTTAACGGGGAACGACGGCTGCAAGTCTGCCAGCCGCGCGCGGCGATCCAGATACAACGCCTGCCCAACCAACTGTGATCCTGGCCCGAACCGGTGCCGGTAGCCGAGCCGTTGTGTGATGGACTGATTTTCCGTCGCCAAATCCGAGTCGCCCGTCTCCGGCTCCCAGCCGATGAAGTTGTCGCCCTGTTTCTTGGTGAACTGAATCGTCTCCAGGTTCAGCACATCAGCCGGGGTCAGTTGGTACTGCAAGAACAACGAGGGCTGGAGCAACTCCGCATCGTCGTTGTCGCGAAACCCGCCGAGATACCGCGCGCCGTACACCAGCGCATACGCGCCCCGGTCGAACGCTCCGGTGATCCGCGCGGCGCCTTGGGCAAACTCATCGCCGCTACGCGCTTCGCCGCCGAAAAAGAATTGATGTCGCTGCCGGTCAAACAGCGAGGAGTATTCATTCAAGGACGCATCGCCGCGCACGGAGTTGATGTTGACGGGTGCAAATAAGCGCGTGATCAACTGCTCACTTGTCGTCGCCAGCGTCAAACTCGGTTTGTCGAAGTAACTGCCGGACAGCAGCAGGTGCGCGGAGAAGTTACTATAGTCGCGGTTGATGCTTTTGATGGCTTCGATGCGGCCGGCTTCGGTGAAGCCGAGTTGGGTGAAGACCTGGCTCAGGCCGACGCTACGGACGGCTTGGTCTTGGTCGAGCAGGAACCGTGAGCGGTAGATCGCCCGATTGTCGTTGAGCTTGATCGAGTCTTCCAAGTCCCAAAGCGCCTCGACGGGCCGGTAGGTGGCGAGCTTCTCGTAGGCGCTGTAGAGGTACGGCGTGGGGTCAAGCGGGTCAAGTTGCTTGGCCAACTCGTATTCGTT
>CAZJCX010000127.1:5662-9521 GCA_964544425.1 uncultured Verrucomicrobiota bacterium | reverse complement strand
TAGCACGCCTTCCAGAAGATTGGGGATGTACACGACGCGGTGGTCGCGGGCGAGTTGGCGAAACCGTTTGTGATTTTGATCCAGCGCCGTGGCGCTGCGGATGCCGATCAGAACGACGCACGTGCCGTGGGCGTGGAATCGCTCGATGATCTGGGCGAGGTTGGCGAACGTGGTTTCAGGCGGCAATCGTTGGAGTCCGTCATTGCCGCCGAGGCAGACGAGCGCGACCTTGGGGTCGGCGGCGATCACGTCGTCCAGTCGCGCCACGGCAGCGGCGGTGGTGTCGCCCGGTAAGCCGTAGTTGTAGATGGTTCGTCCCAAACGGCGGCCGAGCAGCGTGGGGTAATCGAAACCGTCGCTGGCGCCGGTCCCGGCGGTCAGGCTGTCACCAAATGCCACCCAGTTCGCGCCGCCGGTGGGCGGATGATTCCGGTACACGGCGCGGCCGCAGCCCAGCAGGGCCAGGAGGACGATGCAGGCGACGGTTTTCATGCGGCCACCGGTAGCATGAACTTACCGGCGCGTACAGCGTGCTTGTTGACATTCGGTTTTTGGTCTGGTCAACTGCGCGCGCATGTTACTCGAAGAAATCAAAAATAAGGCTGCTGACCTCCGCGAACGCCATGCGGCGTTGCGGAGGTATCTTTGACGAGGCGAAACTGCGCACACGTCTCGGGGAACTCGAAAATATCATGGCCGGGCCCTCGTTCTGGGCGGACCAGAACAAGGCGCGGGAGTTGACCAACGAAGCCACGCTGGTGCGGCGGCGGTTGGAAACGCTCACGGAACTTGATCAGAAAATTTCCGACACGGAGGTCTTGCTCGAACTCGGTGAAGCGGCGGGGGAGATCGAGAAGGAACTGACGGCGGCGGAGCAGCGCTTCAATCAGTTTGAGTTGGAGAACCTCCTCAACGAGCCGCACGACGCCACGAACGCGATCTTCAGCATCCATGCGGGGGCCGGTGGGACGGAGAGCTGCGACTGGGCGGACATGCTGTTGCGGATGTACCAGCGGTATTGCGAGTCGCGCGGGTTCAAGGTGGATCTGGTGGACATCCAGTCCGGTGACGAGGCGGGCATCAAGAGCGCGACGTTGCTGGTGACCGGGGAGTATGCGTGCGGGTATTTGAAGGCGGAACGCGGCGTGCATCGGCTGGTGCGGATTTCGCCGTTTGACTCGAACAAGCGGCGGCATACGTCGTTTGCGTTGGTGGACGTGGTGGCGGAGATTGCGGATGTCGAAGTCGAGTTGAAGATGGAAGATGTGCAGATTGACACGTTTCGAGCCGGGGGGCGCGGCGGGCAGAACGTGAACAAGGTCGAAACCGCGGTGCGCATGACGCACCAGCCGACCGGTCTCGTCGTGCAGTGCCAGAGCGAACGCAGTCAGCATCAGAACCGGGAACTGGCGATCAAGATGTTGAAGGCGCGGCTCTACGAGAAACAGCAGGACGAGAAACGGGCGGCAATGGAAAAGTATTACGGCGAGAAAGGCGCGATCGGATTCGGCAACCAGATTCGCAGCTACGTCTTCCAGCCGTACCAGATGGTGAAAGATTTGCGGACCGGCTGCCAGACCAGCGACATTCAGGGCGTGATGGACGGGGAGTTGGAACCGTTCATCAGCGCGTGGCTCAAAGCCGGTCGCCCTCGGCACCGGCAGGCGGGCGTGGTGGATGAGGAATAGGAACGGATTGAACGTCGAACGTCCAACATCGAACTTCCAACGCTCAACCTCAGATTGTCATTCTGAGCGAAGCGAAGAATCTTTCGCGGGAATTGCCCAAGAACGACAGAGACCCTTCACTGCGCTCAGGGTGACAGCTTTTACAGAATGAACATCCTCGACAAAATCGTGGCGGAGAAACGGCGTGAGGTGGAGCGGTTGCGGTCGCAGAAGGCGGCGATCCATGAACTGGCGGCGGAGCGGCAGGAGTACCGGGATTTTGCGGCGGCGTTACGGAACGGGCGCGGGGTCGCGTTGATTGCCGAGGTGAAAAAGGCGTCACCGTCAGCGGGGGTGATTTGTCAGAACTTCGTGCCGGTGACCATTGCGAAAGAATATCGGACGGCGGGCGCGGCGGCATTGTCGGTGTTGACGGATGAGAAATATTTCATGGGGCGGATCGAGTATTTGCAGCAGATTCGCGCGGTGGTGAAATTGCCGGTGTTGCGGAAGGATTTCATCATTGATGAATTGCAGGTGTACGAGTCGGTCGCGCGCGGGGCGGATGCGGTGTTGCTGATCGCGGCGATTTTGGACGACACGCAGTTAAAGGATTATCTCGCGCTGGCGGCGCAGTTGCGGGTGAGCGCGTTGGTGGAGGTGCATGACGAGGCGGAGTTGACGCGCGTGGTGCAGGTCGGCGCGGAGATGATCGGGATCAACAACCGGGATTTGCGGACGTTCAAGGTGGATTTGGGGACGACGGAACGGTTGGCTGCCCGGTTGTCGGCGGACAAGATCATTGTGGCGGAGAGCGGGATTCACACGCGGGCGGATGTGCAGCGGGTGATGAAGGCTGGCGCACGAGCGATTCTGGTCGGCGAATCGTTGATGAAAAGTGGCGATATTGGCGGGAAGGTGAAAGAGTTAATCGGATGAGGAAGGCTCATGCAAAGGCGCAAAGACGCCAAGGGAAACAAGCTCTTGGCGGCTTGGCGGCTTTGCGTGAGAAATAGTATGACTGTGAAAGTCAAAATCTGTGGCATTACAAACCTCGACAACGCGCTGCTGGCGGTGGAATTGGGCGCGGATGCGTTGGGGTTCATCTTTTATCCGGGGAGTCCCCGATGCGTAAAAGTGTCGGAGGCGGCGGATATCTGCAATCAGTTGCCGCCGTTCGTGACGCGGGTGGGGGTGTTCGTGGATGAACTGGAGTATGAGATCGAGAAGGCGCTGAACGAGTGCTTGCTGACGGCGTTACAATTTCATGGCGAGGAACCACCGGGATTTTGTGTGAAATTCCCCGCGAAAAGCATCAAGGCAATCCGGGTGCGGGGTGAGGAATCGTTGCGGGTGGCGGCGGAGTATGACGTTGACGCTCTGTTGCTGGATGCCTACGATGCGCGCGCGCAGGGCGGCACGGGCCAGACGATTGATTGGGCGCTGGCGGCGCGGGCCGGTGAGTTTGTGCAGAAGCCGGTGATCTTGTCGGGCGGCTTGAAGCCGGAGAACGTCGCGGACGCCATTCGGATCGTGAAGCCGTACGCTGTGGACGTGGCCAGCGGCGTGGAGCGTGCGCCGGGGAAGAAGGACGAGGACAAACTGAGGAAATTTTTCGAGGCATGCCGAAACAGCTAACATCGGTTCCCGACAAGGCCGGTCACTTTGGGCCATACGGCGGGATGTACGTGCCGGAGACGCTCATGGCGCCGTTGCAAGACTTGGCGCGGGAATACGAGTGCGCGCGGCGGGACCAGACGTTCCGCGACGAGGTGGAGTATTATCTCCGCGAGTTCGTAGGGCGGCCGACGCCGTTGTATTTCGCGGAGCGGATGACGGAGGAACTCGGCGGGGCGAAGATTTATCTCAAGCGCGAAGACCTGCTCCATACCGGCGCGCATAAGATCAACAACACCATCGGCCAGATTTTGCTGGCGAAGCGGATGGGCAAGAAGCGCATCATCGCCGAGACCGGGGCCGGCCAGCACGGCGTGGCGACGGCGGCGGTGGCCGCGCGGTTCGGGATGGAATGTGTGGTGTACATGGGCGCCGTGGATATGGAACGGCAGGCGTTGAATGTGTTTCGGATGCGGTTGATGGGGACGGATGTCCGCGCGGTGAAAGCCGGGCAGCAAACGTTGAAGGAGGCCATCAGCGAGGCGATGCGCGATTGGGTGACGAATGTGCGTTCG
>CAZJCX010000127.1:4490-5620 GCA_964544425.1 uncultured Verrucomicrobiota bacterium | reverse complement strand
GATCGTGCGGGATTTTCAGAGCGTGATCGGCCGGGAGGCGCGCCGGCAGATTTTGGAACAGGAAGAACGGTTACCGGATTGGCTGGTGGCGTGTGTCGGTGGCGGCAGCAATTCCATCGGCTTGTTTCACGCGTTCCTCGGGGACCGGAAGGTGCGGATGCTGGGTGTCGAGGGCGGCGGACGCGGCATCAAGCCCGGTGATCATGCGGCGCGATTTCAGAAAGGCGGTTCGCTCGGTGTGTTACAGGGCACGCGGACGTTCGTCCTGCAAGACGCCGATGGTCAGATCATGCTGACGCACTCGGTGAGTGCCGGGCTGGATTACGCCGCCATCGGGCCTGAACACAGTTATCTGCGAGACCAGAAACGCATCGAGTACAGTTACGCGACGGACGCCGAAGCGCTGGAAGCATTCCAGTTCTGCTCGCGCATCGAGGGAATCATCCCGGCGTTGGAATCCGCGCACGCAGTAGCGTGGGTCATGAAACACGCCAAGAAACTCGGTAAGAAATCGCTCGTCATTGTGAATCTGAGCGGCCGCGGCGACAAAGACGTGATGCAGGTGGCGGGCTTGCTGGAGGGGAAGTCAATTTGAACCACAGAGACACAGAGGCCGCAGAGACGGAGATTCTGAGCTCGGTGTTCTCTGTGTCTCTGTGGTCAATCCGCTGGGGGAGGCAAGCATGAGGTCCATGACCGGCTATGGGCACGGGGAGTGTGCCAAGGATGGGTTCAAGTTCACCGTGGAATTAAACTCGGTGAACCGGAAGCAGTCGGATATTGCGATCAGCTTGCCGAAGGAGTTGGCGGAGTTGGAGCCGCGGATTCGGGATGAGATCAATGCGGTACTGGCGCGCGGCAAGATCAACGCAGTCGTGGCCTATCATCGCAGCGCCGGTAAGGCGGCGGAGCAGGTGGAGTTGGACGAGGAATTGGCGCTGGCGTACGTGAGCGCGATTCGGAAGTTGCAGAGGAAGACGAAGCTGGAGGGGCCGGTGACGTTGGAGACGGTGTTGCGCGCGCCCGGGGTGTTGAAGCTGGCGGAGACGACGGTGGATGTGGAGGCGGTTTGGCCGCACGTGCAGACGGCGTTGCAGAAGGCGCTGGCCGGCATGGTGAAAATGCGGGAG
>CAZJCX010000127.1:3685-4433 GCA_964544425.1 uncultured Verrucomicrobiota bacterium | reverse complement strand
AAATTCGCAAGTTTGCGCCGGAGACGGTGCAGCGGTACCGGGAGCAGTTGCGGGCGCGCGTTGCGGAGGCGGGCTTGAATGTGCCGCTCGACGATGAGCGGTTGGTGAAGGAGGTCGTGTTCTTTGCCGACCGGTGCGACATCGCGGAGGAGTTGACGCGGTTGGAGAGTCATTTCCAGCAATTTCGTGAATGCCTGGCGAGCAAGGAGCCGGTAGGACGGACGTTGGATTTCCTGTCGCAGGAGATGAACCGCGAGATCAACACGATTGGCTCGAAAGCGAATGCGGCGGAGATTTCGCGGGTGGTGGTGCAGTTGAAAGCGGAGCTGGAGAAGATCCGGGAACAGGTCCAGAACATCGAATGAGCGACCAACGGACAGGACTGATCTTCGTTGTCAGCGCGCCGTCGGGTGGCGGGAAGAGTTCGCTCTGCCAGCGGTTGCTGAACTGGTCGTCGAATCTGATCTACTCGGTCTCCTGCACGACGCGCGCGCCGCGCGGCGGGGAGCAGGACGGGCGGGATTATTTTTTCCTGACGACGGCCGAGTTCGAGCGGCGGATTGCGCTGGATGATTTTCTGGAACACGCGCAGTACAACGGCCACTACTACGGCACGCCCCGGCAGTTCATCGAAGACCAGTTGGCGGTCGGGAAAGACGTGTTGCTGGACATTGAAGTGCAGGGAGCCGGGCAGGTGATCAAACGCGTGCGGACCGGTGCGTTTGCCTACCCGGAAGCGTTGGTGACG
>CAZJCX010000127.1:0-3664 GCA_964544425.1 uncultured Verrucomicrobiota bacterium | reverse complement strand
GCTCGAAGCCCGGTTGCGGCGGCGCGGGACGGACAGCGACGAGACAATCAAGAAGCGGCTCGCGCTCGCGGAACGCGAGATGGCGCACTGGCGCGAGTACGATTACGTGATCGTGAGCGGGTCGCTCGACGACGATTTCGCGCAGGGCAAATCCATTTTCATCGCCGAGAAATGCCGGACGGCCCGGCAGCCGAAGGAGAATCCATGGCGACAAAAAGAACTGTCATTCTAGGAGTGACCGGCTCGATTGCGGCCTACCGGGCGGCGGACATAGCCAGTCAACTCACGAAAGCCGGGCATGACGTGTTTGGCGTGCTGACGCGGGACGCGGCGCATTTCATCACGCCGTTGACGCTGGAGACGTTGTCGCGACACCCGGTGACAACGGATTTGTTTGAGGCCGGTGAGGGCGACTGGCGGCCATCTCACTTGCAGATTGCGGACACGGCGGACTTGCTGCTCATTGCGCCCGCGACCGCCAACGTCGTGGCGAAGCTCGCGCACGGGATCGCCGATGACGCGCTCTCAACGATTGCCCTGGCGCTGCGGCCGGAGGCGAAGGTGCTCATCGCCCCGGCCATGAACGGCAAGATGTGGCTGCATCCGGCCACCACGGAAAATGTGAAAACGCTCACCCACCGCGGTGTGGAATTCATCGGCCCCGACACGGGGATGTTGGCGTGCGGTTATGAAGGGATCGGGCGGCTGTGGCCGGTGGAGCAAATTGTGGCGCGGGCCACACAACTTTTGGCTTGATGCGCTTTCTGATCACAGCCGGGCCGACGCGCGAGCATTTGGATCCGGTCCGGTACCTCTCGAACCGGTCGTCGGGCAAGATGGGATATGCCTTGGCGGCGGCGGCGCAGGCGCATGGGCCGGTGACGTTGGTGAGCGGGCCGGTCAGTTTGGCGGCCCCGACCGGCGTGGAGTTGGTGCCGGTGGTTTCGGCCGCGGAGATGGCGGAGGCGGTGTTTCGCCGGTATGCCGCAGCCGATGTGGTGATCATGGCGGCGGCGGTGTGCGATTTTCGGCCGCGGCAGGTGGCCGGGCACAAACTGAAGAAGCAAGCGGTGGAACTGACGCTGGAGCTGGAGCCGACGACAGACATTCTCGCGGAATTGGGGCGGCGCAAGACCCGGCAGGTATTGGTCGGGTTCGCGGTGGAGACAAATGATGTGGAGACGTACGCACTGGACAAGCTGCGGCGGAAGAGTCTCGACCTGATCGTGGCGAACGAGGTGAGCGCGTTTGACGCGGAGACGAACGCGGTGGTCATTTTGGCGGCGGACGGTTCGCGGGAGAGATTACCGGAGTTGCCGAAACGGGATGTGGCGGCGGCGATTCTCGAGCGGGTGTTGTCACGAATGCGTTGAGAAAATTTGTCGGCAAGCTGGTGCAGGCGCGGCTGACCGAACAGCAGCGGGAGTCGCAACTGCGGCGCATTCTGCTTGTCGAGACGAACGTGATGTTGCCGATCAAGTTTGTGGCGTTCGTCACCGCGGCGTACTTCTACGAAAACGAATTGCGCGGAGTGCTCCCGACGGCCACACCCGAGACTGCGCTGGCGGCGCGCGCGTATGTGACGCAGTTGAATTTCTATGGCGTCGGCAACCTGATTTTCTGGGGGTTGCTGCTGGCGGCGCGGTTGGGGCGAATGTTGCCGCGGTTGTTGCGGTTCAGCGCGTTCTGGCTGGCGATCCTCGACACGTTGTTTTTGTCAGGGCTGATTTATTTTACCGGCAGTTTGGAAAGCCCTTTGTTTTGGTTGTATCTCGGCTTGATGGTGCGCAGCGCGGTGAATTTCCCGGTTTTTTGGCAGCAGGTGATTCTGAATTTTGGGGCGGCGGTGTTTTACACGCTGGCGGTGATGCTGGCGGAGGACACGTGGCGATTTTTTGCCGAGGAGTTGTACTGGTTGCGGTTGATGGTGTTGTTGTTGATCAGCCTGTGTTGCTGGGGGGTGTACATGTTGGTGCAACGCGACCGGCAGCGCAGCCGCGTCCGCCATGAATTTGAGTTGCGCGAACAGAGCGCGGCGGCCAGCGGACGGTTGGCGGCGGAAATGGCGCACCAGTTGAAGAACCCGCTCGGTATCATCAACAATGCCGCCTATCTGTTGCAACGCCAACTGCCGGGCGCGGCCGCGGCGGAGCCGGTCGCGGTGATTCGCGAGGAGGTCAGCCGGTGCGACAAGATTTTGACGCAGTTGATGGATTACGCGCGGTTGAGCGAGGGCCGCATCGAGCGCGTGGAGGTGAACGCGGCGCTGGAGCGGGCATTGACGCAGGCGTTGGCGGCGATGGATCCGGCAAACGTCACGGTCGTCAAGCGTCTCACGCCGGGCTTGCCGGAGTTTGCGGCGCACCGGGCGCAAATCGAGGAGACGTTCTTGAATCTGATTCAGAACGCGCTGGAGGCCATGCCGGCGGGTGGGACGTTGACGCTCGAAAGCCGGTATGCGGGCGGCGGGAAGATTGAAATGCGGGTCAGTGACACCGGTGTGGGGATTGCGGCAGACGATGTGCCGCGGGTGTTCGAGGCGTTTTACACCACGAAACCGAAGGGCACCGGGTTGGGGCTGGCGATCGTGAAAAACATCGTCGAGACGTACAGCGGGCTGATCTGGGTGAATTCCAAACTGGGCGCAGGCACCCGCGTGACGGTATTGTGGCCGGCACAACTGTCGGCGGAATTGGAGGAATGATGGCGCGCGCAACCGTGATGATTGTGGACGATGAGGCAAACATGCTGCGGACCGTGGAATCCATTTTGCGCGCGGAAGGGTTTCAGGTCGTCGCCGCCCAATCGGGCCGGGCGGCTTTGGAAAAACTCGCCACTCAATCCGTCCACGTCATCCTCACCGACGCGCGGATGCCGGCCGTGGACGGGTTTGAGCTGCTGGCCGAAACCCGGCAGCGTTACCCGCACATCCCGGTGGTGATGATGACAGCGTACGCCACGCCGAAGCTGGCCGTGCAGGCGATCAAGAGCGGCGCAGCCGACTACATCACGAAGCCGTTCGACCCGGAAGAATTGATTCACGTCGTGCGGACGGTGCTGCGCGACGAATTGTTGCAGGAAGAGAACCGGCAACTCAAAGGGTTGCTCGGGCGGCGGTTTACGTTGGACGACCTGCTGGGACTCAGTCCGGCCATGTGCGAAGTTCGCGAGTTGATCAAGGTGACGGCGCCGACGGAGGCGACGGTGTTGTTGGTGGGCGAGAGCGGCACCGGCAAGGAGATGGCGGCCAGCGCGTTGCATCTCGGCAGCCCGCGCGCCGAGAAATCGTTTATCGGGATCAACTGTGCGGCGATTCCTGAAAATCTGCTGGAGAGCGAGTTGTTTGGGCACGAGAAGGGCGCGTTCACGGGGGCGGTGCGGCAACGGGTGGGCCGGTTTGAGGAAGCGGATGGCGGCACGCTGTTCCTGGATGAGATCGGCGACATGGGGCCGCAGTTGCAGTCGAAACTGCTGCGGGTGTTGGAGGAGAAACAATTTCAGCGGGTCGGTGGCAACGAGACGATTCGAGTCAACGTGCGCGTGCTGGCGGCGACGAACCAAAACCTGAAGGAGGCGTTGGCGTCCGGCAAGTTTCGCCCGGACCTCTATCACCGGCTCAACGTGGTGCAGATCAAGTTTCCGGCATTGCGCGAGCGGACTGGTG
>CAZJCX010000126.1:0-9566 GCA_964544425.1 uncultured Verrucomicrobiota bacterium | reverse complement strand
ATCTGCGCCGCCGGGCACAAGGCGATGTTCCATGAATCGTGGGGCGGATATCCCGATGCAGAATTCCTCCGCGCCCTCGATCCAAAATTGGTCCGCATCCGGCAGTCGTTGCCCAACCGCGCCTACTCCGTGGCCGATGCCGCCGGGGGGCTGACGGATGAATGGGCCAGGAAACTCGGTCTGCGGGCCGGCCTCCCGGTCGCGGTGGGGGCGTTCGACGCGCATTTGGGCGGCGTCGGCTCCGGCATCCGGCCCGGCACGCTCGTCAAAATCGTCGGCACTTCCACGTGCGACATGATGGTCGCGCCGCTCGCGGAGAAATTGCCGGACATTCCCGGCCTCTGCGGCATCGTGCCGGAATCCATCCTGCCGGGCTATTACGGTTTGGAAGCCGGGCAGTCGGCGGTGGGCGACATCTTCAACTGGGTTGTCCGCTGCAGCGGCCAGTCCCACGAAACACTGGCGCGCGGCGCGGAAAAAGTGCGGCCCGGTGAAAGCGGCCTGCTCGGACTGGATTGGCACAACGGCAACCGCACCATCCTCACCGATCAGCGGCTGACCGGCCTGCTGCTGGGGCTGACGTTGCACACCACTCCGGCCGAGATGTACCGGGCCATGGTGGAAGCCACGGCGTTTGGCGCGCGGCGCATCGTCGAGCGGTTCGAGGAGTACGGCGTCACAGCCGACCGGGTCGTCAACTGCGGCGGCATCTCCGTGAAGAGCACGCTCGTGATGCAGATCTACGCGGACGTGATGAATCGCCCGATGGAAATCTCCCGCAGCGCCCAAACCTGCGCGCTCGGCGCGGCGATGGCGGGCGCGGTGGTCGGCGGCGCGCATCCGAATTTTGCCGAAGCCGCCGTCGCGATGACCGGCACGATGAAGAAGAAATTCCTGCCGAAACCAAAGCCTGTCGCCATCTACGAGCGGCTGTACCGGCAGTACCGGCGCCTGCATGACATCCACGGCACCACCGGCCTCGCCGAAAACTTGCACGACCTGATGAAGGAATTGCTCGCCCTCCGCGACGAGGTGCGCCGGTCATGAACCACCAAGCGCTGCGCGAGCAGGTCTGCCGGATCAACCAGGACATCGTCCAAGCCGGTCTCGTTGTCCTCACCTTCGGCAACGCCAGCGGCGCGGACCGCCGGGCCGGCGTGATGGCCATCAAACCGAGCGGCGTGGATTACGCCGCACTCACGCCCGCCGACATCGTGGTCCTGTCGCTCGCCGACGGCCGGATTCTGGCCGGCACGAAACGTCCGTCGTCCGACACCGCCACGCACCTGCATCTCTACCAGAAATTTCCGAACATCGGCGGCATCGTGCACACGCACTCGGTGCAAGCGACCGCGTGGGCGCAGGCGCAACGGGAGATTCCGTGCTTCGGCACCACGCACGCCGATCACTGCCACGGGCCGGTGCCCGTGACCCGGCTGTTGACAGCGGCGGAGATCCGCGGGGACTATGAACTGAACACCGGCAAGGTGATTGTCGAGCGTTTCGCCAAGCGCCAGCTCAACCCCGATCACGTGCCGGCCGTCCTCGTGGCCGGGCACGCGCCGTTTGTGTGGGGGGCGACACCCGCCCAAGCGCTCGAGAACGCCATCGCCTTGGAAGCGCTGGCCGAGATGGCGACGCTCACACTGGCCATTCAACCCCGCGCCCGCCCGATCCCGCGCGTCCTGCTCGACAAACATTTCCTCCGCAAACACGGCCCGCACGCCTACTACGGCCAAGCGTAGCGCCTCTCTGACTCGCACCGCGCCAACCGCTCTCCGTCACCCCCCTTATTGCGTCACTGCGCGTAGTTTGCGGCGGGGACGCGCGGACGCCACTTCGCTTGAAAGGTCTGGAAGATGGGTCTGCTCGGCGGACGGGTGAGCGTGACGTCCTCGGCAATTTGTTTGGCCAGCGCCTCCCACGGCAGGGCGGCAATGTCCAGGCGGGTGTCACGCAGGATGTAGCGGCTGATGTTGATTTCGCGGAGGAAGAGGACACGTGCGGCGCGGAGTAGGGCGGTCATTTCGTGCGGGAACGATTCGCAGAGTGTGCCGCACCAGAGATCGTCATCGAAGACCCAGCCGGCTGTCTGGCTGCGCGGGGCGGCGGTGAACAGATCGCGCCAGTCCGCCGCGTGGACGAACCGGCACTGCAGGCCGGTCTCGCCTGCGAGTTCTTCGATGAGCGAGGTGCCGGGTGCGTCCGGCTCGCTCTGCGGGACGATGAGTTCGCGGATGCCGGCGGCGTGCCACTCACGCAGGCCGGTACGCAGCGCGCGATCCCAGCGGAGTTGATAGCGGGCAAAGGGATAATCAAACTCGTTGTCGGTGACGACAAAGACGCGCACCCCGTCGTCGCGCAGCTGCCGCAGGACGGGGATGTGCTGCGGCAGGGGCGTGAACCAGATGAGCGTGTCGGGATGATGGATCAGGACGTGCTCGGCGAATTCCACCGGGTTGGCGCTGAGCGATTCGTAGAAGATCAGGTCGGGGACGAACCGGTGGAGGCGGAGGTGGTCCTGGAGGCGGCTCAAGAAACGCCGCCACGACGGCAGCCGGCAATAACCCGTTGTCCAAACCGGAATCGTCGCCACGCCGTGGACGGCGCGACGGGGTTGCGGGCGCGTCGGTCGCAGCCAGGTGCGGCTCGCGCGGCGCAGAAACAGGATGCCGGCCAGCTCCAAATCGGCAAACACGCGCGCGGTGATGTGTTGGCTGACCCGATAGTGGGTGGCGACGATCCGGGTGGAGTAGAATGGGCGCGGCTCCGGTCCCCGCAACTGCTCCGCCACTCGCTGCAATTCCTCAAACAGCCAAGCTGACCGGGTTTGGCCGACGGACGGTGCGCTGCGAACCGGGGGTAGGGCTGGCAAATCCGGCGGGGTGCGCAGCAGCGGCGTCATCGTCGCGAAGGATACACCTGCCGTGGGCGGCAGCGTCAAGCGCAGCGAACTGAGTCACCGCTGTTCCCTTTGACTGGGAAGGCACTGTTTTCGTAAGGTGGTGGTGTTAGACGGGAGACAATTCTATGTACAACACGCGAATCATCGTTTTGGTTGGGGTCTTGGGCATCGGAGTGACGTCAGCGCACGCCACCATCGGGCCGATCACGCCGGCGTCGGGTTACAACATCACGTGGAATTCGAATGAGGGCTTGTACCTGAACGGCCCCGTGCCGGATAACGTGGCGCTGGCATCGAATGGTTCCACTCCTTTCACAAGCGGCGACTTGGGCAGCGGTCACATCACCGCCGACATCAACGACGGCTCTTATGGAAACGCCAGCAGTTGGATTCACGGCGGGGCGATCCCCAATCCCCCGAACCAAGCGTTCTTTGGCGTGGTGCTCCCCGCTTCGCTCAGCCTGACGAACTTCGCCTTCGGTCGCGACAACACGACCGGGGGACAGACCGACCGCTTTCAGGCCACCTATACCATTCAGTTCACGACGGACGCCGTGGTGAACACCAGCGGCGGCGGCACGTGGACGACCATCGGCACGGTGGTCAAGCAAGCCGGTGGCGGCGGTTCGCCGGGAGAGTTTCCCTGGCTGCGCCATGCGTTCGACATCTCGACTGATCTCGGCGACCCGATTGTTGCCACGGGCTTCCGCATTCTGACCGACACTTCGAGCATCGCGATTGATGAACTCGAACTGTACGACCTGGCGGCGGTGCCGGAGCCAAGTACCATCTTCCTCCTCATGGTGGGCGGCACCTTGGTTTACCGCCGGTTCCGAAGGGCGTAGTATGGCGGTTCGCCGCAGCCGGGAGGGGTTTACGCTGGTCGAGCTGCTGGTGGTCATTGCGATCATCGCGTTGCTGGCCGCGCTGCTGTTGCCGGCCCTGAAATCCGCCCGCGAGAAAGCTCGGCGGGCGGTCTGTGCTTCCAATCTGCGGCAGTGGGCTCTGGCCATTCACGGCTATGCGACCGACAACGGTAAGCTGCTAAGTTCCGCCCGGCCGTATTTGCCGTGGGGCACCTATCCCAGCACGGTGCGAACCGATGCGATCAGCGGGCCCGGTGAGTTCTCGGTGCCGTTGATGGCCACCTATGCGCCGGGCGCGGACGTGGCGGCGCAAACCACTCGCGGCATCTGGCGGTGTCCCACTTCGGCGGGCACGGGCAAAGTTCGCTTCGACATGACGTACAAATTTTTCCACTCCGACTATTCATACTTCGCGCGGGAGGATTTGTGGCCGGGCTTGGCGAGGTTTCCGAACGAGATTACGGCGCGGGAGTTGACGGCCGACCGGCTGCTGTTCGCCGACCAGATTTTCCGTTGGAACAATTACCCCGGTATGCCGTGGATCTATAATCATGGCCGCTATGGCCCTTCCATTCACCCCTTGGCCGGCAGCCCGACGTATTACGGCCCGCCGTCGCTCGACGGCGCGAACCTGCTCTACGGCGATGGTCATTCCGTTTGGAAGCCGGCTGGTCAGTACGATGCGAACGCGCTGGAATGGTCGGATACGTGGCCGACGATGGGGCGCATCGCAGGGGCCTCGTGGGATTTCACGTTCTACTGATGCGCGGCGTGGTTCGTTTTCTCTGGCTGGTGCTGTTCAGCGGCAGCGCGAGTCCCTCCTTTGCGGCTGATCCGATCACCATCAACGTTCCGGCCGAACACCGTTACGTCACCGTGGTGGTGGACGACGCGAAAGGCGTCCGCGTTCGCAATCTCGTCAGCATGGGCGCGGTCACAAACGGCACACTGAAAGTTGCGTGGGACGGCAAAGATGAAGACGGACGCGCGGTTCCGCCCGGCCAATATCGCGTGCGGGGATTGTCGTTACCGGGGCTGCGAGCGCATTTCGCTTACGCCTGGTATAATCCCGGTAACCCGCCGTGGCCGGGGTATCCCGGCAGCGGTTGGGCGGGCGATCATTCTCAGCCGAGCGGCATCGCGGCCAGCTCCAACGGCTGGCGCGTCGTCATCACCTCACCGAGCGCGGAAGGCGGTGACCCGATTCTCGCGCTCAACGACGATCTCCAAAAGGTTTTTGCCTACAAAATCGGCTGGGCGGGGTCGCCCTGCATCGCAGTCGCGGATGGCGCGGCGTGGCTGGCCATCGGCGGCACGAAACTGACGCGACTCGAACTCGGTACCGGTCACGTACGACCGTGGCCAACGCCGGACGACGATGTTCCCGAGATCATCTTGCCCGCGCCCGCGCATCGGCTGGCGGTTGGCCCGGAGCACGTCGCCATTTGCACTGAGACAGCGCAGTTGGTGTTGCTCGATAAACTCACCGGCCACGTCGTGCGTGAGGAACCATTACCGGCCAAATGCGCGGTGGCGTATGACGCCGCCGGTCGATTGTTCGTCGCGGCGCGCGAGAGCCTGCCGAGCGTCGCGAAACTGGGCGCGGTCACGTTCGACGCGCAAGGCCGGTTGTTCGTGATGGATGATGGCCCGGACCAACAGATCAAGGTCTTCGACAAGGGCCAACTGGTGCGGGCCGTCGGCGCGCGAGGCGGCCAGAAAGGTTTGGCTTACAACCGGCTCGCGGTCCGGGCGGTGGATGCGCTGGCGGTGGACGCGCAGGGGTGGTTGTGGGTGGTGGAAAACACCCATCCCTGCCGGCTCAGTGTCTGGGACGAAACGGGCGCGCTCGTGCGCGAGTTCATCGGCAACGCGCATTACGGCGCGAACAACATGGCGTTGCACGAGCAAGACCCGACCGTCGGCGTGGCATACAACGTCCTCTTCCAGATTGATCCCGCGCAACCGCAGACGTACCGGCCGACTGGCTGGCTGAATGCCGGCCGCAAGCCCGGTAGCCCGTTCTTTCTTTGGGGCGAAGCGCCGTCAATGCCCAATTGGTTCACGCGCGGTAGTCTCTTCCGCCGCGGCCAGCACGAATACTATCTCGAACCTTACCAAGGCCACACGGTTTTGTATCGGCGGCGCAACGGCGAGTACCGGCCCGTGATGGCGTTGGTGACGAATTTTCCCGGTCGTCCGCCCGTGCTCGACCGGCCCCACGACCCGCCCGGCACCTTCTACGTGTGGTCGGACTTGAACGAGGACGAACTCGTGCAGGATGCCGAGGTGCAGACGTTTCCGCCGGAAGGCGGCTACCATCCGGTCACGGGTTGGGTGAGTCACCTCAGCTCGGATTTCACGCTCTACACGAAGACTAGCGCGCTCACCCCGTCGCGATTCACGACCAGCGGCGTTCCGGTGTATGACATGCAGCGCGTGCAGCGGCTGACGGCGGATTGTCCGAACGGCCAAGGCCCGCACACACGCGTCGGCAAACATCTGGTGCGAACGGACGACGGTGTCGAACTGTTTAGCGGATGGCGGGTGTTCACCGATCTCGCCGGCCGGGTGGTCGCGAAGTACAAAACCCAAGGACTGGGCGTGCAAGGCTCGCACCTGCACGGCGTGCTGCCGCCCGGTCAGCCGTTGGGCGAACTCTTCATCAGCGGCATCGCGGATTACGGCGCGCCGTTGGGGACGGTGTTCGCCACGCACGGCAACCGTGGGCAGGCGTTTTTTTGGACAGAGGACGGGTTGTTCATCAGTTCGCTGTTCAAGGATCACCGCGACCACCCGAAACCGTACGGCGACCGGCTCGTGCCCGGGGCGGACTGGACGGATGCGACAATGGGTGTGGAAGTGTTCGGCGGCTGGTTCGGCCGGCAGAGCGATGGGAAGACGCGGTATCTGTTTGGTCACACGGTCGCGCTGGTGGTGGAAGTGACCGGGCTGGAAGATGTCCGCCGGTTTGAAACTGGTCGCATCCTCATCCCATGAACCTGCAAAGCGAACTCTGGTCTGGGCTGAAATTCACCGGCCGGCTGCGCGCCTACGAAAACGCCGACACGTGGTACCCCTCGTGGGCGGCGGACGGCCAACTCTATTCGCCGTACACCGATGGCGAAGTCGGCGGCGTGCGCACCTTGTCCACCTGGAACGCCAACACCCCGCCCGGCGCGGAATGGGACGCGGAGTTGACGGAATTCTTCGGGCCGCTGGGCGTGGGCGGCTCGCAATCCAAACCCGACCGCGCCACCACCACCGGCAACGCTGTGCTGATTGGCGACAGTCCGTGGGACCTGACAATCCAAGCCTTGCCGCCGACGCCAACCATTACCCCCCGTTTCCACGGCCTGTATCCGGCTGGCTCGCTTTGTTACCGGGGCCACTGGTACTACCTCTCCTACTACGTCCAGCGCTGGCTCAATCCGGCCGGCGAACGCATCACATACGAACTTGGCCCAGTCGCCGGCTGCCGCATCTCGGCCGACAACGGGCGCTCGTGGACGCCGTCACCGTTGGACGATGAACGCCCGCTCTTTCCCGAACGTGGCCGCGCAGCGGGTGAAGCCCCCATCCGCCTCGGCGCGCCGCACTTTGTCGATTTCGGGCGTGACATGGAACATTCCCCCGACGGCCACGCGTATCTGGTCGGGCACGGCACGGATGACCTGGCCGGTATCGCGAACTGGTGCAGCGGCGACGCCGCGTTTCTCGCCCGCGTCCGGCCTTCCCCCGCCACAATTAACGACCCGCACGCGTACAGTTTCTTTGCCGGCACGGACGCGGGCGGGGCGCCGCGGTGGTCGGCGGATTTTCGCGACATTCGGCCCATCCTTCGCTGGCCGGGACATTGCGGGATTGTGAACATGACCTACCATCCCGGCCTGCGGCGGTACTTCGCGTTCCTCTGTGTCGGCCCGGCGCGCGGCTGTTACGGCGAGACCGACACGTGGATCGTCGAAGCGCCACAACCGTGGGGGCCGTTTCGCACGGTGGGCTACTGGCCGCGCTTCGGCAGCCAAGCCTACTTCGTCTGCGTGCCGTCGAAATTCCTGTCCCCCGACAACACGACGCTGGTGCTGTTCTGGTCCGCCAATTGGACCTGGAAAGGCACGACCTCCAACCCGCCCGGGAGTCGGTACGCGTTGTGTGCCGGGGAGTTTCAACTGCGCCATGTCTAGCCTCAGCGCGAAAGTCGCCCTTGTCACCGGTGCCGCCTCCGGCATTGGCGCGACGATTGCCAAGACGTTTGCGGTCGCCGGCGCGCGCGTCTTCGTGGCTGACCGGAATGAGGCCGGGGGACGGGCCGTGGCGGAACAGATAGGCGGACGCTTCGTGCAGCTCGACGTTACAGTGGAGGCTGATTGTCTGGCTACGGCGCAGGCGACTGGGCCCCTGGATGTGTTGGTGAACAACGCCGGCATCGGTCACGTCGGCACGGTGTTGACCACCACGGGCGCGGATCTGGACCGGCTGTATGCGGTGAACGTGCGCGGCGTGTTCAATTGTTGCCAGGCGTTCGTGCCGGCCATGCTCGAACGGCGCGCGGGCAGCGTGATCAATCTGGCGTCCGTTGGCGGCGTGGTCGGTATCCGCGACCGGCTGGCGTATTGCACGACGAAGTTCGCGGTGGTCGGGTTGACGAAATCACTCGCGCTCGATCACTCGGCGACCGGGGTGCGGTTCAACTGCATTTGTCCGGGGCGCGTCGCGACACCGTTCGTCGAGGCGCGGTTGCAGGAATACCCGGACCCGGTGGCGGCGCGGTACGAGATGGCGGGGACGCAGTTGCAGGGGCGGATGATTCGGCCCGACGAAGTGGCGGCGGCGGCGTTGTATCTGGCGAGCGATGAATCGGCGATGGTGACCGGCAGCACGCTGATGATTGACGGCGGTTGGAGCGCCGGCAAGTGAGGAACAACATGCGATTACAAAACAAAACGGCGGTGGTGACGGGCGCGGCGAGCGGGATTGGCAAGGCGATTGCCAAAGTGTTCGCCGCCGAGGGCGCCGACGTGGCGATCCTCGACATCAATCAGGACAAGGCCGGTGAGGTCGTGGCCGACATCCAGAAACTCGGCCGACGCGCGTGCTTTGTGAGCTGCGATGTGGGCGATGCCGGACAGGTGACACGGGCGTTTGCCGAGGCGGTGCAATTTCTCGGCAAACTCGACATTCTCGTGAACAACACCGGCATCATCCGGTTCGCGCCGGTCGTGGACATGCCGGAAGCGGATTGGGATTTGATCCTGCGCACGAATTTGAAGAGCGTCTTTCTCTGTTCCCAGCAAGCGGCGCGGCAGATGATCCGGCAGGGCGGCGGCGGCCGGATTATTTGCATTTCCAGCATCCACGCGGTGTTGAGCGAACCGAATTGCGGGCATTACACGGCGGCAAAGGGCGGGATCGAATCATTTTGCCGCACGCTCGCGACGGAACTGGCAAAGCACAAGATCACGGTAAACTACATTCGGCCCGGCGCGACGTTCACGGAGTTGACCGTGCCGATGTACACGCCGGCGGTGAAACGGTCGCTGTTCGAGCGCGTGCCGCTGAAAGAAATCGCCGAGGCCGAATGGATCGCGGCGGGCGCGGTGTTCCTCGCCAGCGATGAGTCGCGCTATATGACCGGTCAACATCTGACGATGGACGGCGGCTACGTGATGGATGGGTCGCTGCCGTCGGCCGAATACTGCAAGGAGTGACATGCCCCGGTATCTCGACATCAGCGTGCCAACGAGTGCCCGCACCGCGGTGTATCCCGGTGCTCCACCGCCGGAGCTTCATTG
>CAZJCX010000125.1:7095-9640 GCA_964544425.1 uncultured Verrucomicrobiota bacterium | reverse complement strand
GTTGTCTATCTCGAACCCTATTACATGAACAACCGGCTCGTGTACCAGCGGCTGCAATTGGGCGATTACGACGGCGAGCGAGTGATCGAAAGCCAACCCTACCGGAGCATCTTCCGCGAATACGCCGACGCGGTGGCGACCGGCCTTGCCGCGTTCACTCCCCGATAATCTTCACCAGCACCCGCTTCCGTCGCTTTCCGTCGAACTCACCATAGAAAATCTGTTCCCACGGCCCAAAATCCAGCTGGCCACCGGTGATCGCGACCACGGTCTCCCGTCCCATGATCGTCCGCTTCAGATGCGCGTCGGCGTTGTCCTCGCCGACATTGTGAGCGTACTGCGAATGGGGTTTCTCCGGAGCCAACTTCTCCAACCACCGCTCGAAATCCTCGTGCAATCCCGACTCGTTGTCGTTGATGAACACGCTCGCCGAAATGTGCATCGCATTGCACAACACCAATCCCTCCCGGATTCCGCTCGCCCGCACACACTCCTCCACCTGCGGCGTAATGTTCACAAACCCTCGCCGCGCCGGTAAATGTAACCAAAGTTCTTTTCGGTAGCTTTTCATGTTCCTCATCTTATAAGGTTGCCCCGTGAAAATCACTTCTCTCGCGCAAGTGCCGTTGGAGCCGGTGACGATGCCGGGGGCGAACGGGTGTGCGTACCGGGTGGCCGTTTCGGCAAAAGATGGCGCTCCAAATTTTGCGATGCGGGTTTTTGAGGTGGCCCCGGCCGGTCATACGCCGCTGCATCAGCATCCCTACGAACACGAAATCTATGTGATGCAGGGGGCCGGTACGGTTTGGCGGGACGGGCAGGAAGTCACCATCAAGCCCGGTGATGTGTTGTTCATTCCAGCTGATGAGAGGGATCAATTCAAGAATACCGGCGCGGAGCCGTTCAAGTTCATGTGCCTGATTCCGGCGCAGTTTCAGAAGTGCTGACGATGGCGCGATTGACCAACATCATCACGCGCACGGGCGACGACGGCACAACGGGTCTTGTCGGGGGCGACCGGGTCAGCAAAGATTCACCCCGCGTCTGGGCGTACGGAACGGTGGATGAGCTGAATTCCGCTCTGGGTGTGGCCCGCTCACTCCTCGCGGACGCAGTGTTGGCGGAGCGCCTGCGCGGAATTCAGAACGACCTGTTTAACCTCGGCGCGGAACTAGCCACCCCCCCCGGCCAGTTCCTCGCCGGGATGCCGCGTATGGAAGAACATCACATCCTCGAACTGGAAAAAGCCGTGGCCGACTGGAACGCGGAACTGGGGCCACTCAAGGAATTCATCCTGCCGGGCGGTCACTCGGCGGCCGCCCAGCTTCACGTGGCGCGCACCGTATGTCGCCGGGCGGAACGGTTTTGCGTTCGTCTGGCCCAGACCGAACCCGTCGGAGAATGGGTTCTGCCGTACTTGAATCGTTTGGGCGACGCGTTGTTCACACTGGCCCGGTGGGTCAATCACCGCGAAGGCGTGCCGGAGACGTACTGGCGGAAATGACCAGCCGGTGGCTCACGCCCCGACAAGCGTTTCGCCGAAGCGGGCGCCGAGGGCGGTGAAGATGATTTCCACGACCTGATCGAGATTGAACCGGGAGTTGTCAATCACCAGATCGTGATGGAACGGATGTTTCGGGTCGCGCACGAAGAAGGTGTGGAGGAATTGCTCCCGTTCCCGATCCGCCTCGTCCACCAACTTGGCGGCCGCCGCATGCTCCACTTGGCGCTTACCGGCAATCTGGGCGATCCGCCAATCCCGCGGCGCTTCCAGCCGCACGTGCATCCCGGTCTTCAAATCCTGCGTCAGCAGGTGGCTGCCGCGTCCGACGAGGATGGCGTGCCCGTGAACGGCCAGCGCACGCACGACTTCGGCCAGCTTGCGGAACAAGAGCGTCTCATCCACGTGCCGGTTGAGAACCGCGTCGAAAATCTCGCTCATCTCGTTGCGCCGCCGACCGTCCACCGCTTCCACCACACCGCGCTGGAGATGCAGTTCCTGCGAGACTTTGTCGAGAAGTTCCTGGTCGTATGCAACCCACGTGAAGAACGGCCGGCAACGCTCATTGAGCACTTCGCTCAGCCGCAAAGCCAACGGCACGGCCTCACAGCCATACGGCCGCGAGATGGTGACAAACGGATACGTTCCGGCGGCTAGCGGTTGGCCCGACTGCTTGGCCGTCTCCCACGCATGCACGTGGGCTGTGATCCGCGCTTGCAGATTCGCCTCGGCCCAGGCGTGAGAGAGTCGGCTCATTTCTCCGCTGCAGCATAGTCCGCAACTTTCAACCGTGCAAGCGACCGCTGCAACGCCGCCTGCGCCCGCGCGGCGTCCACCGCTTCCGTGCGGTTGGCGAGCCGCTGTTCAGCGCGTTCCTTGGCTCGCTTGGCCCGTTCCTTGTCAACGTCCTGCGGCAGCTCCGCGCTGCGCGTCATCAAGGAAGTCCGTTCCGGCTGCACTACCAGAAACCCGCCGCCCACCGCAATAAACTGGTCCTTTCCGTCCGGTTTGCGGATCTGCAGGGCGCCGGGTTTGAGGGTCTGC
>CAZJCX010000125.1:0-7085 GCA_964544425.1 uncultured Verrucomicrobiota bacterium | reverse complement strand
ATACGGCGCGTGCCCCGGCAGGATTTCAAAGAGGCCTTCCTGACCGGGCGCGATGACAAAGCGAGCGTCCGTCCGCAGGAAAGCCTTCTGCAACGTCAGGATCTCAAACGGAAATGTCGTCTCGTCGGCCATACCGGCTTACGTTTTGAGTTTCTCTGCTTTCGCGCGCGCTTCTTCGATGGCGCCAACCATGTAGAACGCCTGCTCGGGCAAGTCGTCGCATTTGCCTTCGAGGATTTCCTTGAAGCTGCGGATCGTATCGGCGGTGCGGACGTACTTGCCGGGGGTGCCGGTGAATTGTTCCGCCACGAAGAAGGGCTGACTGAGGAAGCGCTGGATTTTCCGCGCCCGCGATACGGTAAGTTTGTCGTCCTCGCTCAATTCTTCCATGCCCAGAATGGCGATGATGTCCTGCAAATCCTTGTACCGCTGCAAGACTTGCTGTGTCGCCCGCGCGACTTTGTAGTGGTCTTCGCCGACGGTGTTCGGGTCGAGAATCCGGGAGGTCGAGGCGAGTGGATCCACGGCGGGATAAATCCCCAATTCCGCAATCTGCCGTGACAAGACAATTGAACCGTCCAAATGCGTGAAGGTCGTGGCCGGCGCAGGATCGGTGATGTCGTCGGCGGGGACATACACGGCTTGCACGGAGGTGATCGAGCCGCGTTTCGTCGAGGTGATGCGCTCCTGCAGATCACCCATCTCCGTGCCCAACGTCGGCTGATAACCGACCGCGCTGGGCATGCGGCCGAGCAACGCGGACACTTCACTACCGGCTTGCGTGAACCGGAAAATGTTGTCGATGAACAAGAGCACATCCTTGTTCTCGTAGTCGCGGAAGTACTCGGCCTGCGTCAGCGCCGAGAGGGCGACGCGGAGCCGCGCGCCGGGCGGCTCGTTCATCTGGCCGAACACCATCACGGTGTTGGCGATGACGCCTGACTCGCTCATTTCGAGGTACAAATCATTGCCTTCACGCGTGCGTTCGCCGACGCCGCCAAACGCGGAGTAACCAGAGTGCTCCTTCGCGATGTTGCGGATCAGTTCCTGGATCAACACCGTCTTGCCAACACCCGCGCCGCCGAACAATCCGATCTTGCCGCCTTTCGCGAACGGCGCGAGCAAGTCAATGGACTTCAGCCCGGTCTCGAACTGTTTTGTGGCCGGCACTTGTTCCTCGAACGGCGGCGACGGCCGGTGAATCGGCAGCTTCACTTTCGCGTTGACCGGGCCTTTGCCGTCAATCGGATTGCCGAGCAGGTCGTAAATGCGGCCGAGCGAAGGCGCGCCGACCGGCACCGTGATCGGCGCTCCGGTGTCCACGGCCTCCATGCCGCGCACCAAACCCTGCGTCGAACTCATCGCCACCGTGCGCACGGTGTTCTCGCCCAAGTGACCAGCGACCTCGACCGTGAGGTCAATGTCTTTGGCTTTGTCGGTGATCTTGATGGCGTTATTGATGGCCGGCATTTCCTCGGTGAAAAATTCCACATCCACGACCGGCCCGATGACTTGCGCGACCTTCCCTTTGCGTTGTGCGGTAGCTGTGCTCATGAGACTCTCCTATTCTTCCTTCGCCAGCGCGTCGGCGCCGGAGACGACTTCCAAAAGTTGGTTGGTAATGCTGGCCTGCCGGGCGTTGTTGTACTCGCGCGTCAGGCCGGTGATCATGTCGGAGGCGCTATCGGTCGCGGCTTTCATCGCGATCATCCGCGCGGCCTGCTCGCTGGCCAACGATTCCACCAAGGCCCGGTACACCAGCACTTCGATGTATTGCGGCAACAACGCGTCCAACAACTGCGCTGCGTTCGGTTCGAATTCGTAGGCGGCCTTGGCCGGTTGGTCGCTCGCCGCCGCTGTGACCAACGGCAACAATTGACTGGCCACCGGCTGTGATTTCAAGACGCTGACAAATTGAGCATACGCCAAAAAGATCTGATCGTACCGGCCGCTGCTGTAATCGCCGACAATCAGCTTCGCGATGGCGCCGATTTCTTCGAGTCGCACCTCGCGCGATGGTTGGGGAAAATGCTGCGCGACCGTCACGCCGAGCCGCTGGAAATGGTCGCGGCCCTTCCGCCCCACGGTGATCAACTCCACCGGTGCCCGCTGCTCCCGCAGAAACCGCTGCGCTTCGCGGATGATACCGGCATTGAACGCACCGCACAGTCCCCGGTCGGCCGTCACCAGCACCAACGCCACCCGCTGCACCTCACGCTTGGCCATCAACGGATGCCGCGCTGCGCCGCCGCTCGACGCCACGACGTCCTGCAAAATCTCCGTCAACCGCACCGCGTACGGCCGGGCGGACTCAGCCTTGGATTGCGCGCGCCGCAGCCGCGCCGCCGCGATCATGTTCATCGCGCGGGTGACCTGCCGGATGTTTTTGACGCCCTTGATCCGGCGGCGAATGTCACGGAGGGAAGCCATTACTTACTGGAAAAAATCCCCTTGAATTCCTCAGCCGCCTTCTTCAGCCCGGCCACCACCTCGTCCGTCAATTCCTTCTTGGCGCGCAGTTGCTCCATCATCGGCGCGTACTTGGATTTGAGGAATTGCAGGAATTCCGTTTCGTACTTGCGGATTGCGGGAACTTCGACGCTGTCGAGATAGCCGTTGGTCGCCGCCCAGATGATGGCCACTTGGTCTTCGTTGGTCATCGGTTGGTACTGCGGCTGTTTAAGCAATTCGACCATGCGCTGGCCGCGATCGAGCTGGGCTTTCGTGTTCTTGTCGAGGTCGCTCGACAACTGCGCGAAGGCCGCCAATTCCCGGTATTGGGCAAGGCTCAACCGAAGGGTGCCGGCGATTTTCTTCATCGCCTTCGTCTGCGCGGCACCACCCACACGGCTTACCGAGAGCCCCACCGAAACCGCCGGGCGAATGCCCGCGTAGAACAAGTCGGATTCCAGATAGATCTGGCCGTCGGTGATGGAGATGACGTTGGTGGGAATGTACGCCGAGAAATCGCCTTCCTGCGTCTCAATGATCGGCAAAGCGGTCAGCGAGCCGCCCCCTTTGGGATAGACTGGATTGAGCTTGGGCGCGTCCACGTTGAGTTTCGCCGCGCGCTCGAGCAACCGGCTGTGGACGTTGAACACGTCGCCGGGAAACGCTTCGCGGCCGGGCGGGCGCCGCAGCAACAGCGAGACTTGCCGGTAGGCAATCGCGTGCTTGGAAAGATCGTCGTAAATAATGAGCGCGTGCCGGCCATTGTCGCGAAAATATTCGCCCATCGCGGCCCCGGCGTACGGCGCCACAAATTGCATCGGTGCCGCGTCACTGGCCGTGGCGCTGACGACGATCGTGTAATCCATCGCGCCGGCTTTCGCCAGCGTCTCCACCACACTGACAACGGTGGATTTCTTTTGGCCGACGGCCACATAGATGCAGAGGACGTCGCCGCCCTTTTGGTTGATGATCGTATCCACGCAGATCGCGGTCTTGCCGGTCTGCCGGTCGCCGATGATCAACTCCCGTTGGCCGCGGCCAATCGGAATCATCGCATCAATGGACTTGATGCCGGTTGCCAACGGCTGCTTGACGGGTTCACGCTCGATGACGCTGGGGGCGCGGCCTTCGATCGGCCGGAAGGTCTGCGTGTTGATCGGGCCTTTACCGTCAATCGGCTGCCCGAGGGCGTTGACCACCCGACCGAGGAGCGCATCGCCAACCGGCACGCTGAGTACGCGACCGGTGCGTTTGACGAGCTGGCCCTCTTCGATCTTCGTGTAGTCACCGAGAATCATCACGCCGACGTTGTCACGCTCGAGGTTGAGCGCGACGCCGTAATTGCCGCCCGGGAATTCCAACATTTCCTCGGACAGGCAGTTCGGCAGTCCTTTTACGCGGGCGATGCCGTCGCCGCATTCGAGCACTTCGCCGACCTCTTGGACGGAAACTTCAGATTTGAATTCGCGGATGCTGCGTTGCAGCACATCGGAGATTTGTTTCGGGTCAAGTGTCAGTGTGTCGGGCATGATAAACCTCTTACTGCGCTAACGTGGCTTTCATCTGGTCGAGTTTGCGGCGCAGACTGCCATCAATAATCTGTTCGCCGACGGTGATGATCGCTCCGCCCAGAATCGCCGGGTCACGGCGTTGGAGCAATCGCACGTTCTTGCCAGTCACTCGCGTCAATTCCGCGGCCAGCCGGTTCAGGGTCGCGTCGTCGAGTTCGACTGCCGTGGTGACTTCGCCGGTCACCGTCTGGCGCGCCGCCGCGGCGACAGCGCTGAATTCTTCAATGATCGCCAATGTCCGCCCCGCTCGGTCTTGATCGCTCAACGTGGTGAGGATCGAAAGCACCAGCGGGTGAACACGGCCCTGAAACAATTCGGCCAACGCGCGGCGTTTACCTTCGGCCTGGATGTTGGGGTCTTTGAGGAACTGCAGCAGTTCCGGATTCGTCTTGAGCAAGTCGCGCAAGCGAAGGAGTTCTTCCTCCACGCGACCGACGACACCCTCGGCCTGCGCCATCTCGAGGAGGGCGCGCGCGTAGCCGGTATGGATGGGGTCGTGAGCCATTACGATTTCCGCACTTTCGCAAGGTCCTGGATCAGCGACTCGACCAACTGCCGGTGGGTCGCGGCGTTGACTTCCTTCTCGATGACGCGACCGGCAATCTGCACCGACAGGGCGGCGATGGTGTCCTTCATCTCCTGAATGCCCTTGTCTTTCTGGCGGACGATTTCCTCCTGCGCGCGCGTCACAATGGCGGAGGCTTCGGCGTTGGCTTTGTCCACCACATCCTTGCGGACTTTCTCGCCCAACTGCCGGGCTTCTTCGATCACCTTGCCGGCCTCCGCGCGGGCCCCGGCGAGTTGCTTCTGGTAATCTTCCAGCATCTTCTTCGCTTCCGCGCGGGACTTCTCGGCATCGTCGAGCGAAGCCTTGATCGTCTGGCCGCGCCGGTCGAGCGCCTCGGCGATGGGCTTGAATGCCAGCTTCGCCAGCAGGACGAACATCACCACAAACGTCGCGACGACCCAGATCTGGAGTCCGACGTTGCTGGGCATGACGTCCACCCCTTCCGCCGCGGACACCGCGAATGGCGCCAGCGCGCCGCTAAGGACAAATACGGCTTTCTTCACAATGCCTCCCGGATCGGTTTATTTGAACACGAGAATGAACGCCACGAGCAACGCATACAACACCTGCGCTTCCACCAGCGCGAAGCCGATGAACATCAGGCGTTGCACGAGCGGCAACGCTTCCGGCTGCCGCGCCGCGCTCTCGATGGCTTTGCTGAAAATGCTGCCGATCCCGATCGCGCCACCCATCGCGCCGATCCCGATCGCCAGACCGCCGCCGACGTACGCCAGCGCGGCGTTGCTCAACGCGGTTTTACCGACTTCCACTGCGACTTCTGCTGCCATGTTGGTTCTCCTGTTGGTTTTCTCTAGTGATGCTCTTCAAGGGACTCGCTCAAGTAGAGCGCCGACAACAACGTGAAAATAAAGGCTTGGATGAACGCCACAAACAACTCAAACGCGACGAGGATCACGCTCAAGGCGAACGGCATCACGGCCGCCGCTTTCGCGAGGATGCTCTCCTGCCCCAACAACCACACGCCGCCCACCATCTGCGCCGTCGCGAACGTGAACAACACCATGTGCCCCGCCGTCATGTTCGCAAACAGACGGACGCAGAGCGAAAACGGTTCCGCCAACAACACGAGCGGCATGATAAACACCGCCAGGCAATTCACCCAGACCGGCGCGCCAGGCAGGAGGAACTTCTTCTTGAAATAGCCCAGCGGTCCCAGCTTGATCAGCCCCACCACCTGCGCCACCACAAACACCATCACCGCCAACGCCAGCGTTACGTTAATGTTGCTCGTCGGCGAGTGCAGGAAGGGCAAGGGAATCTTGCCGAGCAGGTTTGCAAATAGGATGAAGAAGAACAACGAGGCGAAGAATCCAAACCACTTCCGGGCGTGATGTCCGAGAAACTCGCGGCAGATGTTCTCGTCCACGAAGTTGACCATCGCCTCGACGAAGTTCGCGTACCGACCCGTCGCCACTGTCGAAGCCGCAATCACCCGCGCGCCCGCGAACAAAATCACAAACGCCACGGAGGCGGCAAGCCACACCATGATGACGTCACGCGTTACAGCCAGACTAATCTCCATAAAATCACCTGTCACTCCGACTTCTGCGACCACATCTGCCTAACCTTCACGACAACCGGCACCGTGTAACACAACACCACCGCCCCAACCAACCACCCGCGACTCAATCGGCTCGACGGCACCGTCGCCACCAACGCCAGCACTCCCAGCAACAACCCAATCCGAATCACCGAGTCCACCAACTGCCGGCTCAGCGGCGGCGTCTCCCCGCGCAATCGCGCTTCGTTCTGGCTTCGCAACGACCGCAACTGCCACCACGCATACGCCCCACCCAAAACCGCCCCTGCCGCCAAACCATTGATCGCCGCTGGATCCATTACTTGCGCGGCCGCGAGCCGCCTCCCTCCTGCATGACCGTCTGCCAGACTACACCCAGCCCGCCCAACGCTCCCACAATGAAAAACACCACCAAAAACAGGGGTGCCCTGCCCGTTTTCTCATCCAACCACCACCCCATCGCCGTAATCACAGCGGTCACCACGACCATCTGGACGCCCAGCGCCATGTACGACCCAACACCGCGTAACTCCGGAAACTTTTTCATCAGGCGTTCACGTCAGACACTGCCGCTGAAAAGCGTGTGAAAAAAATCACAATCTCCCACCCCGCGCAAGACCTTTTTTCAAAAACTTTTTCTGCTATAACCCTCCCGTGCGGCGCGCCATCATTGATGTCGGTACCAATACGGTCAAGTTGCTAGTGGCCGAATTGTGCCACGGGAACTTCACCATTCTCGCGCAAGCAGACACCCCCACTCGCCTCGGCGAGAACGTCCAGCAGACGGGTCAACTCACGCCCGCCGCCATCTCCCGCACTGCGGACGCCGTGGCCCGTTATCACGGACAAGCCTGCGAACTCGGCGCGCCCGCCGGCCCCGGTGAGAACCACCCCGCCGGCGTCATCCTCAATATCGGCTCCTCGGTCCAGGGCCCCGAAGTCTTCCTCAAAGCCG
>CAZJCX010000124.1:238-9995 GCA_964544425.1 uncultured Verrucomicrobiota bacterium | reverse complement strand
TTGATCATCTTCTCGGCGGCGCGTTTGCGGACGCCTTCCGGGTCGCCGTCGCCCCACACATCCGGGGGGAGAATGGCCTGGTGCCGGGCGTCAATGTTGTCGCAGATCGCCTGGCCGACGAGATGGCTGGAGATGGCGAACGCCGTGAGACCGTTGTCGCCGAGGATTTCCCAGCGCTTCTTGCAGTACGATTTGTCGGCGACGGCTTGATCCACGTCGAAATGATCGCCCCAACAGGCGAGTTCGATGCCGTCGTAACCAAAGCCCTTCGCCTTGGCGCACATTTCGTCGAACGTGAGATCGGCCCATTGGCCGGTAAAGAGAGTGACAGGTCTGCCCATGATGAAATCCTCCGTTGGTTGCAGTTTGGGAGTGTGGTAAACAAGCCCACCAGCTATTTCAAGCACTATGTTCACCGATACGCATGCCCATTTGGTGTTCGACGATTTCGCGGCGGATTTGCCGGAGGTGGTGAGTCGGGCGGCGGCAGCGGGCGTGACTCGGATCATCAGCATCGGCTGCGATGTCGAAACGTCGCGGGGGACGGTGGCGATCGCCCACCGGTTTGCGGATGTCTTCGCGAGCGTGGGGCTTCATCCCGGGTATGTGCCGGACGTGACGTTGTGCGATTTGAAAGAAATCCGCGCGCTGGCCGCTGATCCGAAAGTCGTGGCGATCGGCGAGACCGGCTTGGACTACTACCGGGGCGACGAACACCAGCAGGCGCAGCAGGATTTGTTTTGGGCGCAATTGGAACTGGCGAGGGAACTCCGCAAGCCGGTGGTCATTCACAACCGTTCGGCGGAGGCGGATTTGTTGAAGATTCTCCGCGCACACGCGCCGGGGTTTCGACCGTGGGGCGTGATGCACTGCTTTGCCGGGGATGTGAAGTTGGCGGCGGAATGCATCGAACTGGGGTTGTTGATCAGCTTTACCGGGATTCTGACCTTTAAGAACGCCGAGGCGTTGCGAGCCGTGGCCCGGCAGGTGGCGCTCGAAAACATCATGCTCGAGACCGATGCCCCGTATCTCGCGCCGGTGCCGCATCGCGGGAAACGCAACGAACCAGCACGCATCCCGGCCATTGCGGCGGTGTTGGCGGACGCGAAGGGTGTGACGCCGGAAGCGGTGGCGCGCGTGACGACTGGCAACGCTGTCCGCTTGTTCGGGTTGGGGTAAATCAGAATTGCAGCGTGCAACTCCCGCTGATCAGGTGGGCGGTGTAATCATCGGTCCCGCCTTGACTGTCATCGCGCAGATAGTAGTAGCCGTACCGGACCCGCGCGGTGAGATGTTCGTTGAGCCGGCGGCTCAACGTGGCGAGGCCCGCGTGGCGGACACTATCCAGACCGAGCGGGAGACCGGCGGCGGCGTTGTTCTCACCGTTTGACGATTCGGAATAGCTGTACTCGACGTTGAAGTCGGTTTTGTTATCGAGCGCGTAACCGAGGGCGCCGATGGCGGTCCAGACATTACCCCGGTAGGTCGCCACGGAAGCGGCATCGTTGTCGGCCGCGTGGGTTTGGGTGTCCTGGTAGGAGACCAACCCCATGACGTAGAGCCGCGTAATGGGAGTGACCGTGGCGCTGAGGGTGTAAATTTGGGAGTCGAATTGGCCGGAGTTCAGGCTGCCGGCGGGGATGGGATTTATCACCAGCGGAACGGCATCGTGCTGGGTTTTGAAGTCGGTCTGGACCAACTGGTACTGGAGCGAGATGCTCGCCCGTGTGGAAGGCCGGAACGTGAGTTTGGCGCTGAGTTCGTCCGTCTCAAACTTCTGTTCGGTGATAAAGGCGGAATAGCCGTTCAGATCAGTCGGTGCGCCGCCGGTGGTCTTCTCGTCGCGGTCATGATCGTAGTCGTTGTCGTTGATGGTGCGCCGGGCGCGCAACGCGACCGAGAGCCGGCGGAGGGGAGCGGAGTTCAGGCCGACGGTGTAGCGTTGGCGGAAGACATCGGTGTCCGTGGAGCGAAGAAAAGCCTCGCTCCCGTCGAGCGTGCCGTCTTCGAGTTCGCGTTCGAATAGATCGGTGTTGCCCTGTGTCCACCGGCCTTCGGCGTAGAGGGTCGTGTGCGGGATTTTCATGTAGCGGAGGCCGAGGTTTTCCTCGATTTGTTCCTGCGTGCGGCTGGAGTTGATGAGGACTTCCGGCGCGCCGCCCGGAGTGGTGAGGAGGGCGTTGCTGGCGCCGTCGGTTTCTGTGCGTTCGAGTTGCAGACCGGCGCAGAGGTAAAGCCCGGCAAAGGGGCCAACGAACAGGTTGAGGTTGAGGACGTGCGAATCTTGGTCAAGGGATGCGCTCTCAATCGTCCAGTTCCGGTCGGAGGCGGCGCTGGAGGGGGTGGTGATGAGTTGGATGTCGGGCGTGCCATCCAGCGTGCTGAAGAGATAGCCGAGCGACCAATAGACTTTCTCGTTGAGGTGGCTGTCCATCAGGAACGTGTTGAAAAAGGCGTCTTGTTGATAGCTTTCGTTCACCGTGACAGTCTTGGCGGGCGCGGTGGCTGGCAGTGTCAACTGGGCGTCGTCCAGGCGGGTGCCGTTGATGCTGCTGTATTCGTAGCGGAACTGGTCGGCGATGCGGATGTTGCGAAACGTGTGATCCACCTCGGCTTTGAAGATGTGGACGTCTTCGTTGATGGCTTTGGTGGCCGGGTAGATTTTGCGGGTGGTGCCGGCTTCGCTCACGCTGCCCCACTCGATCATGGATTTGGTGCCGTCCTTGTACCGGTATTCGTATCCGACGACGATGCGCGGCAAGTCCGGCAGGGTCAGCCCGAACTCGATGCTGAACGAGCCGATATCCACAAACAAATCCCGGTTGAGGTCAAACGAAGTCGTGGTGAACGGCGCATAGAATCCGCCCGTGTCGTCGTAGTAACGCCGGTACTGTTTCCATTCGGCGCGCACAAAACCGATTTCGGGTTTCGCCAGTTCGAGCTGAACGCGGAAGTCTTCGTCGGGGAAGATGGCGCGGCCGGTGAGGTTCACCTGCCATCCGCTCTCATCGGTCTTGATGTAGCTGGCGTCTTCGACCCCGCCGAGCCAATCGGACGCGGTCTGCCAATCCTCCTGGAACTTGTGGTCGTCGCCGCTGCCGGCAACGTATTGCACCACCGGCGTCACCGAGAATGGCATTTCGCCACTGGCGGCCTTCGCAACGGTCATCCACAACATGAGCAAGGGAATGAAGCGTTTCATGATCAGGCTCCTGTCAGTACCGCAGGTGAGGGTTGACGTCTGAACCGTGGATGGCCGTGTGACAGCCGGCACTCCAGCATGTGCCCTGGCGCAGGAACGCAGTGTGATCGCGTTTGCCGATGACCACCGAACCGGCCGCGGCCGTGGGCGAGGCGATTTGGGCGTGGCATTTCAGACAGAGATTGTTGTCGCGCTCGACAAGGTGCTTCTCGTTGATCGAGCCGTGCGGATTGTGGCAAGTCTGGCAGCCTTCCCGCAACGCTTCGTGCTCGAACACGCGCGGCCGGGCCTGATCGCGATGGCATTGGGCGCAGGTCTCGTTATTGCGCCCCACCCAGAGATCCTTCGGTTTCAACGCGTCGTCGCCATGCGGGTTGTGACAGTCGTTGCAGCTCATCCTGCCTTCCTTGACCGGGTGCCGGTGTTGGAGACTGAACTGGGCTTTCATTTCCAGATGGCATTGGAAGCACGCTTCGGGATCCTTGCCGGAGTTGATGATGTGGACGCCTTTACCGCCGCCCGCTTCGGAATGCAGGCTGCCGGGGCCGTGACACGCTTCGCAACTCAGTTGCGTCACTTCCTCGTCCTCGCCATCCAACGAGCGGAGTTGGACTCGCCCCTGGGCGGGCCGCCCGAAGTCTTTGAATTCCTTCGCGTGGCAGGCCGCGCACGTCTCCATCCCGACGTACTTCGCGCCGGGAATCAGGGGAGGGGCGACGACCACTCGATCAATCGTCGCGCAGGAAATTAAAAAGGCGGCACCGGCTGCCGCGCCGATCGCCACCAACGTCAGAGTGGTTTTCATCTTCAGGGTTCTCACATGCCACCTCTCTCCATGTTCGGGGTTCGTGCAACGTCCATACCAGCGCCATCCATCCCTGATGCAACCACGCGGAAAGCAACTGGTTGCGTTTATAGCTCCGACGGGGTCGTGACGCGAGACGTTTTTCCCTGCGCGCTTCCACGCAGCGCTTTGCGTGGAACCGCGCCGTGCGTGGCTTTACCTGCCGGTTTCACGTCCCGAACAAAACGGTGACGAACTGTCGCGGCGGTCTGTGACCGCCGCGACAACCACACTATGAAACAGGCAGGCGAAAACAAAACCGCCTGCGGGATTGCCGCAGGCGGTCTGTGATGAAGGGGACTTTGTTCAGCGCAGGGTGGCACTCGGGTAGTCCACGATGAACGTGTTCCCGCCCGTGTTGGTGCTGAGGTTGGAGTAGCTGCGTTGCAGCAAGCCGACCGCATAGCTGGTGTTGTGGACGCCCTTGCTCTTGTCGTTGTTGACCAGCGCCCAGTTCCAAACTGCTTTTCGCTGCGAGACGCCGATGACCGAGTTGGTGTTCCACGGACTGGTGCCGCGCGCGGGCGGAACGTTGCTGATGCCGGTGGAGATCAGCTTGGCTTTCAGGAGGTCGAGCAGGTTCTGCACTTCTGTTTGCACGCCCGCCACGACGCCATCGCCGTCGAAATCACCACCTGTGACTGGATCGAGATAGTCGAAGCTCGTCGCATCGCCATGGCAGGCATTGCAGACCGCGACATACTCGACCTTGTTCGTGCCGTCCAGATAACTCGTCGAGAACGTGTGGTCGCCGAGCTTGTTGTGATCGGGGCTGCTCATGCCGGGGTTGGCGGCCATGTGACAGTCGGCGCATTTCAGCAACGCGGTGTGCTCCGAGTTGGCAATGGTTTCGCCGTAGGTCTGGCCGCCTTGACCGCTCAACATTTCCGAGGCGGGATTGCCGTGCGGCGAGCTGAAGCTGCCGGTCAGCGCGATGGTGCGGCGCGCATTGTGGCAGTACATGCAGGTGGCCGATGTGCCCGCGCCGCTAAACGTCATGCCGCTGTAGGCGTTGACGGTGTCGAAGACGCGCACCTGATGCGGGTACCCGTTCACATTGTGCGGGTCATGGCACGTCTGGCAGGTGAGTTGTCCGACCTGCGCGCGGACGGTGGCCTTGCCCTTCTGTGTATCGAGGAAGCCCGCCGGGGAATGACACCGCGCGCAGCTCGGATTGGTGCCTTCTTCCTCGGAGAGTTCGTAATACGGCTCCGCGTGGGCGGACTGTTCCCATTGCTCCACGCGGGTGTGGTAGTGGCCGTCCTGGTGACAGGTCGCGCACACGGCCGCGTTGAGACTTTCCGAAGGCGCGCCCACGTGCGCGCTGCCGGGGCCGTGGCAGCTTTCGCATTGGATGTTGGCCATCGTCTTCACGTCGTCGGGCATGGCGGCGAAGTTGCCGGCTTGCAGCGGGGTGGGGAACACCCAGTTGTTGGACACGGCCAAGTCGTCGAACCCATCATGCACCGCGCCTGGCGCCTTGTTGTAGCCGACCGAGTGGCAGGGGAGACAACTCTCGTTGTAGTGCGCGGAGACTTGTCCGTCGAGGGCGCGTTCGAGGAATGTGGCGTGGCCCGTTTGGCTCCACGGCGTCACCATGTCCTGCAATCCCAAGTCCGCCACCACCGGATTCGGTCCGTGACACAGCGCGCAGGTGGCGACACCCACGAACGTCGCGCCGCGCACGGTGATCAGATCGCCCGAAATATCATCGCGAATCACATACGCCCCGGTCTTGTCGGGCACGAGCGACGGCGTTCGCGTGTCCGCGCCGCCCAACGTGGCGACGGAACCGCTGGGAAACGACACGAGCGTCCACGCAAACGAGGGATGCTCATCCGTGTCCGCTTTGAAATACTGACGCACCCCGAGCGGCAGAGTGAGCTGTGCGGGATTGGTGCTGCCACTGATGACCGACACTGTTCCGGTGCGCGTCAACGTCCCGTCACTGACCAGCACTTGGAATTTGTACGTGCTTTCCGTGACTTGGAGCGAATCCATCCCCACCAACCCCATCTCATGACCCAACTCCACGAAGTTCGTCAGGCTCAACGTGGTGAAGGACGGCGTCGCGCTGGCGGCATCATCGAGAGTCACGGCGGGGCCGGCTGTCTGCGTCCACGCGTAAGTGCGGGACGCGCCGAGGCCGTTGGTGGAGGCCACGTTGGCATTCATTGTCACCAGACTGTCAAATCCCGCCTCATAGATGGTGGCGGCCGGCACGCGCGATTGCGGCAGACCAATGTCGAAACGCGTAATGGTCGTCCGCAACCACCGGCTGCCGTGCTTCGCGCGCATCGTCAAACGCACCGGTCCGACAAAGTTCGTCGGGATATTGACGCTGGGGCCGGTGATGACTTGTTGGCCGAACGCGGTGATGTTCGTCGTGACCGGAAAGCGCACATTCAACCGCCGCCCCGTCAGCCGCGCGTCGAGAATCAGCGGCGCGCTGTTGGTGGCGTTGACATTGGCGCGGTAAAACACGCTGCCGCCCGAAGTCAACGTTCCTCCCACCCAGACCGGCGTCACAGTGGCCGAAGGTTGCCGGGCGCTCCAAGCCTCGCGGGGCGCGAACAACCAGCACGCGAACAGGGCTGCGGTACCGCAGAACTTCAACAATCTCGCCGAGTGGGATCTCATAAATTTCTCTCCTTCGCCAAGCGAAGTCGCACTGGATATGCCATGCGACGAAGGCCACTCCTAAGTGCTTGAGACGGCGTGGGAAAAACGGGGAGCGAGAGTGGAGGAGGGCCGGACGCGCGATTCCGCAGCGTGATTACGCGCATGGCTTTGCGCGCTTTCGCGTGCAAAAAAAGAGCCGCGTGCGCTGGTATCACACGCGGCCCGGTCGTGGAACAAGAGTTACTTCTTCACGCTCTTCATGTAAGCGATCACAGCCGCCACTTCTTCGTCCGTGTATTTGTACGCGGGCATCTTGGTGTCTGGTTTCAACGTCTTCTTCGGTTCCACCAGCGACCCTTTCAGAAACTCGTCGGAGTGATCGGCGGCCAGCGCCTCCATCGGCTTGCCCATCTTGCCGCCTTTGCCATCAATCTGGTGGCACATCGAGCACTTGGGTTTGCTCTCGTCCACCAACTTCTTCCCCTGCGCGATCAAATCATCATCCGCTCTCGCGGCGACAGCGACGGCTGCCATTACGGCCCACACGGAAATCAATTTCTTCATGGTTCCTTTCCTTGTTGCTTGCTGGTTTGGACGCAGACTACCGGTTTCTCTTCAATAGGCAACTCATGTGCCGGTCCTCGCCGGCGCGGTCGAGTCAATCTCATGGCCAACCGGCCGGCGCGTTTTCGCGCGGGTCGGTGCGCGGAAGCGCGATGCCGTCCGACCGACCAGGTGGCCGGCGCGCGCAATCTGCGGCGTGGCACCGCCAGTGCTTGGCTGCCGGTGTGATGCTTACGGTTCGAAGCCTCTGGTTGTGGCTGGGCGTGCTCGCCGTGTTAATCGGCGTGGTCACCGTGATCGTGATGGTCATTGTCACCGCCCCGCATTAGGAGTTGCAACGCCTGCGTCCCCTGCCTACGCTGCCCTCTCCATGAGCAAGGAATCTGCACCCACCGGCGTCAAAGGCTGGCTCGGCTACCGGCCCGAAATCAAAGTGCTCGACTGCACCATCCGCGACGGCGGCCTGATGAACAATCACCAGTTCAGCCCCGAGTTTGTCCGCGCGATCTACCAGACCGACGTTGCGGCCGGGGTGGACTACATGGAAATCGGTTACAAAGCCTCCGCCAAATTCGCCAGCCGCGCCGAACACGGCCCGTGGAAATTTTGCACGGAGGACGACATGCGCCGCATCATCGGCGACGCCAAATCCGCCGTGAAAATCTCCGTCATGGCCGACGCCGAACGCTGCGATTACCACACCGACATCCTGCCCAAAGCGCAAAGCTGCGTGGACCTCGTGCGCGTGGCCACCTACATCCACCAAATCCCCACCGCGCTCGACATGATCAAGGACGCCCACGACAAGGGCTACGAGACCACCATCAACATCATGGCGGCCTCGACCGTGCCGGACTTGGAATTCGACCACGCGCTCGAGGAACTCTGTCGGTCCGAAGTCGGCACGTTGTACGTCGTGGACAGCTTCGGCACGCTCTACGCCGAGCAAATCCAGATGTACCTGCACAAGTTCAAGAAGTTCGCCGTCCCCGCCGGCAAACAAATCGGGATCCACACCCACAACAACCTGCAACTCGCCTTCGCCAACACCATCGAAGCCATCATCCTCGGCGCCACCATGCTCGACGCCAGCATCGGCGGACTCGGTCGCGGCGCCGGTAATTGTCCGATGGAATTGCTTCTCAGCTTCCTCCACAACCCCAAGTTCAATCTCCGCCCCGTCCTCGAATGTCTCCAGCACCACGTCGAACCGCTCCGCGCCAAACTCCGCTGGGGTTACGCCATCCCCTATCTGGTGACCGGCTACCTGAATCAGCACCCCCGCACCGCCATGAAATTCATGGAAGAAACCGACGGCACCGACATCGTGAAATTCTACGACACCGCCCTCGAAGAGGAGTGACCGGCTGATTGTCCCGGGTGATGCACGCCCCACGGCCACGGGCGAGGCTGGCGGGGCCGGTAGTCGGGCCGGTAATTCGCCAAGTGATCGTAGGCGGCGGTGATGTTCTCCGGTGGAACTTCGACGCCGGTGACGTTGCTGGTGAAGAGGAACATCCCTTGTCCGCCGGCGGTGAAATCCGCGAAGTAGTCCACCTCCGCGTGCGCGTCGGCCGGGGTGCCGAAGGGGAGGGTGCGCGTGACGGACAGGCCGGTGAGGAACAGCAAATCCTGCCGGCGCGCGCGGATTGCGACGGGGTCCACGCCGCATTCGTACTGGAACCCTTGAAAGCCGGTAAACCCCGCGCCGAGCATGTCGTCAATCAGCGGCATCACGTTGCCGTCGCAATGGCAGATCACGCGGATACCGGACTCGACGAACGGGGCGAGTGACGTTTTCGCGTGCGGCCAGTACCGGGCGCGCAGAAACTCCGGCGAGCAGAGCGGCCCGGCATTCACGCAGATGTCGTGGCCGGTAAAGAGCATCGGGATCAAATCCAGCTCGCGCATCAGGCCGACGACGCACTTGTTGCGTTCGCGCGCCAGCAAACCGTCCTGCCAGTAGATCTTTTCGACGGCGTCCGGGTACAACGCCGTCGCCGCCAGAAACGCCTCGTAACCGTACTGGAAATAGAGCGCGAAATTCGCCGTCGCCTCCCAGATCGTCGTCAGCAACTCGATCTCGCCGAGCGGGGCGCGCGTTTGCACCAGCCAATCCCGGTAGTGCTTCGTCGTTGCTGCACCATCAAACCCGGCCAGCACTGCCGCTTCCGAGTCCGGTATCTGCGCCGCGCGTTCCACCAACGCCTCCGGCTCCATGCCGGTAAAATCCTTTTCCTCCAGCTTGCCGTCGCGAATTGAATCCAAGTCCGTCGGCACAATCGGCGGCACCACGGCGTCCACGCCGAGCGCCTGATTGGCGCGCACCACGCCGCGCACCGGGTCGCGCTGATATTCGGCGACGGTGATGCCGGCCAGCGCGGCGAGGTTGCGCACGCCGAGATTCCAGCCGCCAATCATCGGAATCCGATCCACCGGCTCGCCGCGAATCTGGCGGAGCAACCGGGTTTGGTGCGGGAGTGAGCGCATCACGCGACGGAGTGGAGTTCGGTGGCGGCTTCGAG
>CAZJCX010000124.1:0-228 GCA_964544425.1 uncultured Verrucomicrobiota bacterium | reverse complement strand
ATCTGTCGCAGCCTGAGATTGCCTATTCCTTCGTATTACGAAGGACCTGGACAGTCTCTTCGTTGGATTCGATAATTCGACTGTTGCTCCCATCGAGTGTAGGTACTCGCCGCTTAACAATGGCCTTGTAGATTCCCGGCTTGCTGATCTGAAACAATTTGGAAAAGCAAAGTGCGGTGACCCGTGTGGAATGCGGTGGAATTTCGATCTCCAGATGGCGATAAATGC
>CAZJCX010000123.1:7403-10049 GCA_964544425.1 uncultured Verrucomicrobiota bacterium | reverse complement strand
TACGAGCCAACCGGGTTACGTGCTGAGTTATTTGCCGGGGATGCTTTTGCTGGCGGCGAGCGCGATGCGACAGACATGGCTGATCGTGGCGGTGGCGGCGGTGAATGTGTTGGCGTTTCTGGCGTGGCCGGTGGCGTGGGATGGCGCGTTGTTTGGCGCGGGGCGAACGTGGCGGGAGATCCGGGAACACGACGCGCTGATGGAACGGACGTTGGCGGCGTTGCGCGCGCACTGCGATCCGGACGAGACGGTGGTGTACCATGCGGCCGGTTGGTTTGCGTTGGGATTGCGGCATTTTCAGGTTCACGCCCCGGAGTATGAGCAATACCAGTTCGGTCGCGACCCGACGGTGCCGACGCCGGTGGGGCGCGAGTATTGGGGCGTGCACGGGGGGCGATTAGGGTTTGTCGCGGAGGTACCGGTGCCGGTGGGCAAACAGTTGGTGATGGTGGTGCCGCCGGGTTTGGGGCGGGAGATTTTCCGGGGACGGTTGGTGTGGGAGACAGCTGTGGAGGTGCCGGGTTCGGCTGGAGTGTTGTGGCGGGCGAGTGTTCAGGAGTTGGACAGTGCGCTCCCTCACATGTACGAGGATGCGGCCAAAAATCGCTCGACACCTCCTAAGAATTGAGGATTAATCGTGAGCAATGACCGACCTAACAACCAATTAGGGTTTGCGGCCCCGTGACGGGCAGGGATGGCACGAAAGCTGGTTACTATGGCGGCACACACAAACCATGAGGGAGGTGATTCCATGAAGTCGCTCAAGAAAATGTTGCGTAAGGTCAAAGGGCAGTCGGGTCAGAGCTTGGTTGAGTACGCGCTCATCCTCGCGTTGATCTCGGTGGTCGCGATCCTGGTTCTCCGGGGCATCGGCGGTGGCGTCAACAAGACGCTCGGCTCCGTCAATGCGGAACTGAAGTAATCATTCCGATCATTCGGAGAGGGGAAACAAGCCTTTGCTTGTTTCCCCTTTCTGTTTTTTTAGCCGATGTGCTAGCCTCGCAGCGTGCAACTCCAGCCTCTTGCCCCCAATCCGTTGCGCGACGGACTCACCGCGCGCCGCTCCCCTGATCCCTGCGCCGTGGTCATCTTTGGCGCGACCGGAGACCTGACCGCGCGCAAACTCATCCCCGCGCTTTACAATCTCGCCCACGAAGGGCAACTGCCGGCGGGCTTCGCCATCGTCGGGTTTGGACGGCGCGCGAAGTCCCACGCCGCGTTTCGCGCCGAACTTCGGCAAGGAATCGGCGATCACGCGCGGTTTCGGCCCATCAACGATGCGGTCTGGGACGCGCTCGCGCAGGGCATCTTTTTCCAGCAGGGCGATTACCGGAACCCCGGCGACTTTCAACAACTGTCAGCCCTGTTGGAGCGGGTGGATCGCGAGCGCGGCACGGCGGGTCGGCGCTTATTTTACATGGCGACGCCGCCCGGTCAGTTCGCGGAGATCATCGGCTCCGTCGGCGCGGCGAAGCTGAACGGGCCGGGCAACCGGTTTATCATCGAGAAACCGTTCGGGCGCGATCTGGCCACGGCGCGCGAGTTGAACCGGACGCTGACGCAGGTGTTTGCCGAATCTCAGATTTACCGGATTGATCATTACCTCGGCAAAGAGACGGTGCAGAACATCCTCGTCCTGCGCTTCGCCAACGAAATCTTCGAGCACCTCTGGAACCAAAAGTACGTGGACCACGTCCAGATCACCGTCGCGGAAACGCTCGGCGTGGAAGCGCGCGGCGGGTATTACGACCAGTCCGGCGCGCTGCGCGACATGGTGCAAAACCACATGATGCAGTTGCTCGCGCTGGTCGCGATGGAACCGCCCACGTCGTTGGAAGCGGAGGTCATCCGCGACGAAAAAGTGAAAGTGTTGCGCGCGATTCGGCCGCTGGCGCCGGCGGACGTGGCGAAGTTTGCGGTGCGCGCGCAGTACGCGGGCGGGTCGCTGGCCGGGCAGGCTGTCCCCGGCTATTTGACGGAGAAAGACGTGCCGGCCACGTCGCGCACCGAGACGTACGTGGCGTTGAAACTCTTCATTGATAACTGGCGGTGGGCGGGTGCGCCACGGCAAGCGGTTGCCGAAACGGGCGGCGGAGATCGCGGTGCAATTCAAAGCCCCACCGGCGGTTTTGTTCGCCGCCGAGTCCAGCGCGCCCCTCGAAACCAACGTGCTCGTCATCCGCATCCAGCCCGACGAGGGGATTTCGATTCGGATGAACGCGAAAGTGCCCGGCACGGCCTTACACATCCAGCCGGTGAAGATGGATTTCCGGTACGGCGGCAGTTTTGGCGCGCGGTCGCCCGACGCCTATGAGCGGTTGCTGTACGACGCGATTTTGGGAGACTCGACGTTGTTCATCCGCGGCGATGAAGCCGAGCGGTCGTGGCAGATCATGGAGGCGGTGCTGGAGGGCTGGAAAACCGCGCCCGCGCCGGTCGCGTATGAGGCCGGCACGTGGGGGCCGCCGGAAGCAGACGCGTTCATTCGCGCCGATGGTCGGGAGTGGCGGCGACCGTGAGCGCGGCGCTGCAAAGTTTTACCGGCGGTGTCGCGACGGCGGTGGACGTGGCCGGAATCGAGCGGCAACTGATGGCGCTGTGGCAGATGGCGGCGGAATCGGAATCGGCGGCGGTGACGCGCGCTTC
>CAZJCX010000123.1:2483-7393 GCA_964544425.1 uncultured Verrucomicrobiota bacterium | reverse complement strand
TGGGCAATCTGGTAGCCGTCTGCGAGACGGAAGCCGGCCAGGAGCATGTCACGGATGTGATTCGCACGTTGACGAGCCGCCATCCGTGCCGGGCGATCGTGTTGCGCGCGCAGGTGACGGGCGCCGACGACTTGACGGCGTCCATCACCGCGCATTGTCACCTGGCCGGCGGGGGTGGGAAGCAGGTCTGCTGTGAGCAAATCACGATGCAGGCCGGTGGGCGTGGCGTCCAACAACTCGCCGGCGCGGTGCTCCCGTTGCTGGAGTCGGATCTGCCGACGTTCGCATGGTGGAACTGTGATTTTCTCGCGCAGGCCGACTTGTTTGAACGGCTCACGGCGGTGGCCGACCGGATCTTCTTCGACACGTCCACGTGGGCGGACGCGGAGCGAGAATTGCCGGCCGTCCTCGCGACGTTGCGGCGGTATCCGCGCCGGTCGTTTTGTGATTTGAGTTGGACCCGGTTGGGCTTGTGGCGGGCGATGACCGCGGACTTGTTTGAGTCCGCCGAGTGCCGGGCGGAATTGACGACGCTTCGGTCGGTCACGGTGGCGCATGGCGGCGGACCGGGGGCGCGATTGCGGGCGCGGTTGTATGTCGGTTGGCTGAGAGCGCAGTTGGGGCGGCCGGTGCCGGTCGAGTTGCAGAGCGCCGGGGAGGCGACGGCGGGGATGCTGCAAGTGACGTTGCGGAGCGAAGGCGGCGAGTTCGTGCTCCAGAAGAACCCCGGTGCGCAGACCGCTTGCAGTCGAGTCCATCTGCCGGCCTTGTGCGAATTGCCGCGCACGCGGGCGTTTTGGCCGACGGACGATGCGTCGTTGCTGTCGCATGAGTTGGACAGCGCGTCGCGCCACACCGCCTACGAACGGGCGTTGGAGGCATCGGGGTGCGAATGAAGTGGAATTGGCTGGCGGGTTTGCTGGTGGCGGGCAGCGGGTGGGCGGCGTCGCCCACGTTTCAGGAGTTGAACACCGCGTTTGGTGTGAGTCTGTGGCAGGATGGTTTGTTGTGGGACGACAGCGCCGGGGAGGTGGCCGGTCGGCTAGGGTGGAACCCCGAATCGCATACCGAGACCCTGAGCAGCTACCGGCTGTATCCGTTGGAGGGGTACAAGTTGTTCGGCGCGCAGGTGTATTCCGCAGCGTTGTATGCGGAGACGGGGAAAGTGGCGCAGGTTTCGCTGATTTTCATCAACAAAGGCGACTATGCCGGCGTGCGGCTCCAGTCGGGGATGAGCGCGGACGCCTTGCGCGAGTATCAGCAGGCCCGGCGGCAGAAGCTGCGCGGGTTCTCCAGCGCGTTTCGCCGGGAACGCGACGCAATTGCAGAGACGTTGAGCAAGACACTGGGCGAGTCGGTGCGCGACCGGTTTGGCGCGGCGGCGGCGACCAGCGAGAGTGTGCGGCGGTGGGATTGGCAGGGGCACTCGTTTTTGCTGGCCACGCCGCAAAACGATTATATCGCGCTGCGGATCGTGCCGACAACGCTGGCGGACGCGGAAGGCAAGTCAGCGCGCGTCTCGGACGCGAAACTACGCGAGCAACTCGCCAGGCGGGTGGTGCGGCGCGCGAACGGCGATGTGGTTGTGACGCAAATTCCAATGGTGAATCAGGGCGCAAAAGGCTACTGCGTGCCGGCCACGTGGGAGCGGTACCTGCGGTACATCGGCATCCCGGTGGATATGTATGCGTTGGCGATGGCGGCCGAGACGGAAATCGGCGGCGGGACCTACCTCGACGAGATGGCGAAGTCCATGACCGGATTGATCGGCCGATCGGGACGGCGCCTCGAAAAGATAAATCGCAGCGTGTCCATCAGCGCGGTGGCCGGTCACATTGACAAAGGGTTGCCGGTGATGTGGGGGATGTTCCAGCAGCAAGATTTGGATTACGAAATCAGCAATCGCACCAGCGACCGGCAGGCGGTGACGGATTGGACAAAGTGGCTGGAGGTCATCAAGCCCGCCCGGCGCGAGGCGCGGCGCTTCAAATACGACAAAGACACGAGCGGGCACATGTGCCTGATCATCGGGTACAACGCGACCACCGAGGAGATCGCCATCAGCGACAGCTGGGGGCCGGATTTCGCCGAACGCTGGCTGACCATCGAGGAAGCGCGCCACCTCGACCAAGGCCAGTTCTACGTGATCGGTTGGTAGTGTTGCGCGCCGTCACCACGTCTGCTCGGCCGCGTGGGCGGTGAAGCTGGCGCCGCCGCGTTTGGCGGCGGGGAGGTAGGCTTCTTCGACGTAATCGCGGACCATGCGCGAGGTGCTGAACCGGGGCGTGATGGTGGCGATGCTGGCTTTCATGATTTTGAGCCAGTCCACCGGCAAACCGTCGGGGCTGCGTTTGTAATACCGGGCCGCGATCTCGTCTTCGAGCAGGTCGTACAGCGATTCGCTGTCGTGGGCGTCCTGTTGCTCGGGGTCCGGGAATTCTTTGCCTTCGCCGATCGTCCAGCCGTTTTTGCCGTGGTCGGCGGCTTCGCACCACCAGCCGTCCGCGATGGAGAAGTTGGGCGCGCCGTTGCAGGCGGCTTTCATGCCGGAGGTGCCGCTGGCTTCGTGGGGGCGGCGGGGGTTGTTGAGCCAGACATCCACGCCTTGCACCAGCATCCGCGCGACGCGCATGTTGTAGTTTTCGAGGAAGACGATTTTGCCGCGCAGGTCGCTGTTGCGGGAAACGTCGAAGATGCGGCGGATGAGTTCTTGGCCGGGTTTGTCGGCGGGGTGCGCTTTGCCGGCAAACACCATCTGCACTGGTCGGTTCGGATTTTTCAGGATGTGTCGTAGCCGGTCGAAATCGCGGAAGAGGAGGTCCGCCCGTTTGTAGGTGGCGAACCGGCGGGCAAAGCCGATAGTCAGCGCCTTCGGGTCGAGCAGTTCCTCGACGGCGCGCAAGTCGTCGGGCGACGCGCCGTGGCGGGCGAGCTGGTTGCGGACGCGGCTGCGGGCGAACCGCATGAGCGTTTCTTTTTGGAGTTCGTGGACGTTCCACAGTTCGGTGTCCGGCACGTTGGCGATGCCCCGTTTCCAGAACAGCTCGTCCATTCAATTATCGCGCCACGCGGGGGTGAGATATTTATCGAAGAGGTCGGCCAGCCGGAAGCCCAGCCACGTTTCGGTGTGGATGCCATTGGTGATGGCATGGATGGGTTTGGCGCTGGTCTTGCCGGGGTGGAGGTGCGCCCACATTTCGTTGCTGACGTCGCCATGGAGTTTGCTGACGCCATTGCGGTAGCTGGAAAGCTTGAGGGCGAGGACGGTGAGGTTGTACGCGCCGTTCTCTTGGCCGGTGGCCAGCACGTCGTCGAGCGCCACGCCGGTCTGGGCGCAGTACGGCTCGAAGTATTTGCGGACGAGGCCGAGGTCGAATTGTTCGTTACCGGCGGGCACGGGGGTGTGCGTGGTGAAAACGGAATTCTTGGCGATTTCTTTCATGGCCTCGCCGAGCTTCGCGCCGTCTTTGAGGAGCGCGCGCAGCCGTTCGAAGCCGAGGAAAGCGCAATGGCCTTCGTTCATGTGCCAGCAACCGGGCTGGATGCCGAGCGCGTCGAGCACTTTCGCGCCGCCGATGCCGAGCACGAGTTCCTGGCAGATGCGCATCTCGCGGCCGCTGACGTAGAGCTGACCGGTGATGGGGCGGTCGGCGGGGTTGTTCTTGGTGGTGTCGGTGTCGAGCAGGAGCAAATTGATGCGACCAATGCGGGCGATCCAAACGCGGACCTGCACGACCCGGTCGGCCAGTTCGACGCCGACGTGGAGGTGCCGGCCATTGTCGCCGAGGACCGGCAGGATTGGCAGGCGCGAGAAGTCATAGGCGGGGTAGAAATGTTGTTGGCGACCGTCCGGCTCGATTTCCTGCTCGAAGTAGCCGTTCTTGTAGAGCGGCCCGATGGCGATGAATGGCAGGCCGAGGTCGCTGGCGCTTTTGCAGTGGTCGCCCGACAGGACGCCGAGGCCGCCGGAGTACACGCGCAGGGATTCGTGCAGGCCAAACTCGGTGGAGAAATAGACAAAGGGCCCGCCCCGGTAGTTCGGGTGGTTTTTGGCGAACCAGGTGTCTTTGGCGGTCATGTACTTCGTGAAGTCGTGCATAACCGACTGGTGCATCGTCATAAAAATTTCGTCTTCCAGCAACTCCTCCCAATGATGCGGCTCGATGTTGATGAGCAACTCGACCGGGTTGCGGTAGATCGCCCAGAGCGCCGGGTTGATGTGGCTGAACATCCGTCGTGCGTGCGGGTTCCACGACCACCATAAATTATACGCGAGGTCGCGCAGGCCGGTGACTTGCTTGGGAAGTTCGATGTCCGCTAACGGTTCGGACCGGAATTGAAGAGTGGATTTTTCCATGGGATTGGGGGTCAGCGAAAGCACGTCACGCGCCGGCCGACTGGGCATCCAGCCCGGCGATCAACGCATCCACGTCCACACCGCGCAGTTCAAAGAGGCGGCGGACCGTGTCGTCAATCAAGTTGTTCGGACAAGACGCGCCGGCGGTGATGCCGACGTACAGTGTGCCGGCGGGCAACCAATCGGCGGTCTCGACTTCGCGCTGGTGGTGCAGGTTGAAATGCCGGATGGATTTGGCGGAGGCCATCTTGCTGGCATTGCGGATGAAATACGTCGGCACGCGCGCCTCGCTCATTTCGGCCAAGTGCGACGTGTTGCTCGAATTGTAGCCGCCGACAACGATCATCATGTCGAGCGGTTCAGCCAGGAGCTTGATTAGCGCGTCCTGTCGTTCCTGGGTCGCGCCGCAAATCGTGTCGAACATCCGGAAGTGCCGGTCGATCTCCGCCGCGCCGTAACGGTCGAGCATCGCCTGCCGGAGTCGGCCTTGGATTTCCTCGGTCTCGCTGCGCAACATGGTGGTCTGGTTGGCGACGCCGATGGAGACGAGATG
>CAZJCX010000123.1:0-2414 GCA_964544425.1 uncultured Verrucomicrobiota bacterium | reverse complement strand
CGTAGTCGGTTTCTTCAAGGTTGAGCACCACGAGATAGTGGCCGCTGGTGCTGGCGGTGGCGCGCGAACTGGTCGCGAGCGTTTCCTCGTGTTTCGCTTTGCCGTGAATGATGGAGGTGAACTGCTCCTTGGCGTTTTGCGTGACGCGTTTCCAGACGCTCATCACGTCGCCGCAGGTGGTGTCCACCAACTGGCAGCCTTTCGCGCGGAGTTTTTCCATGATATCCATCTGCGCGCCAAAGGCCGGGATGATCACCACGTCGTCCTGCCGCAACTCATCCAGCTCCGCGCTTTTGTGGGGGCCGGACAGGAATTTGATGTCCATCGCGATGAGCTGCTCGTTGACTTCGGGGTTGTGGATGATCTCGCCGAGGATGTAAATCGGTTGGCCGGGGAAGACCTTGCGGGCGGCGTACGCCAAGTCAATCGCGCGTTCGACGCCGTAGCAAAAACCAAATTCCTTCGCCAGCCGCACCTTCAGTCCCCCGGCTTCCAAAATGCCGCCGTACTGCCGGAGTTTCTCGACGATCTGACTCCGGTAATGCTGTTCCACCTGTTCCCGCACCGCCTCCATGATATCCGGGCGGCGCAGGTTCACGCGTTTCGGCTTCGGTTGTTCGGCGACTGTTTCCACGCTCATGCCGCGCCACTATTACTGGAAACGCGCCCCCGCATCAACCAAAACTCCCCCGGCCGCTCTCGCGCCGCCGTGACTTTTCCGTAACGAATTGCGGGTTCCGAATCGGCCTGCCAAAGAAACCTCGCAAAACCCTGTGAAACGCATGGCTCAAATACGTCGAGACATGGCCGAATCGTGAGTGCTAGCCGTGGGGCGCACGACTAGAGTGGCCGCGTGAATCGAATTGCTTGGGCGTGGTTATTGAGTGCGGTGCTGGCAACGTCGGCTTGGGCGGTGCCGGTGCCGATTGTGGGGGATCTCTCCTTCACCGGGACGTACACGGTGGATCACCCCAATTTGACCGTGGCCACACAGTTCACGAGCTTTACCGGCGTGGTGGTGACGGATCCGCACGGGGATTACGCGGGGACAGAGGGTGCGCCGGTGACCTTCACGGTGCCGTTGGTATTCGCGCCCGCGACGCCGGTGACGCCCCTCTGGCAGTTCACGTTCGGTGGCAACGTTTACAGTCTCGATGCCGTCACGATGGACGTGGTGCTGCGGACGAGCAATCTGCTCGCGCTGGAAGGCGAGGCGGTGGCCAAGATCACCGGGTTCGCGGATACGCCTGGCTACTGGAACTTGACGGCCAATCGCGCCGGGGCTTCGTTCAGCTTCTCCTCGTCGGCCGAAGCCATCCCGGAACCAACCGGGTTTGTGCTGACCGGACTGGGCTTGCTCGTGTTCGGCGTGGTGCGCCGCCACTTGCGCGGGGCGTGAATTTCCATTAGAAACTTGTCCGTGCAGACGTTCATCACGGACGATTTTCTGTTGCAGACCGACACGGCCCGGGAGCTGTATCACCGGTACGCCAAGACCGAACCGATTTTCGATTATCACTGTCATCTGCCGCCGGACCAGATCGCGGTGGACAAGACCTTTCGCAACCTCACCGAGATCTGGCTGGCCGGGGATCACTACAAATGGCGGGCGATGCGTTCCGCCGGCGTGCCGGAGCGATTTTGCACCGGGGACGGCAGCGATGAGGAGAAGTACCGGGCTTGGGCGCGGACGGTGCCGCAGACGTTGCGCAACCCGCTCTATCATTGGACGCATCTCGAATTGCTCCGGTATTTTGGCGTGACCGAACTGCTCGATGAATCATCGGCGGCGGCGATTTGGAAAGCGGCGAATGCAAAGCTGCCGGAGATGTCGGTCCACCGGATTCTCCAAGCCAACCGGGTCGCCGTCGTCTGCACCACGGATGACCCGCTCGACTCGCTCGAACATCACCGGGCGATTCGCGCTTCCACGTTGAAGACGAAGGTGTACCCGACGTTTCGGCCCGACAAGGCGCTGGCGCTCGACCGGGCATGGCTCGAAAAGGCGGGTATGCCGGGCAGATTGCCGGCATTGCTCGACTTGTTGAAGGTGCGGCTCGATTTGTTCCACGAGCACGGTTGCCGGCTCAGTGATCACGGGCTGAGCTATTGCGACGCCGCGGACTTCACCGAAGCCGAGGCTGCCCGCGATTATCAAGCCGGTCGGGCCAGTCCGGCGTTTCGGAGTTTCCTGCTGCACTGGCTTGGTGAGCAGTACCACGCGCGCGGGTGGGTGATGCAGATGCACCTGGGCGCGCTCCGCAACAACAACACCCGGTTGCGTCGCGCGTTGGGGCCGGATACCGGCTTCGATTCCATCGGTGATTGGCCGCAAGCCGAGGCGCTCGCCCGGTATCTGGACCGGCTCGACCAAGCCGACCGGCTGCCTAAAACCGTGCTCTACAATTTGAATC
>CAZJCX010000122.1:0-10133 GCA_964544425.1 uncultured Verrucomicrobiota bacterium | reverse complement strand
CGCCCGATGATCATCGGTTCGCTTTCCGGATGATTGTGATTCGCGGGAATGATGGCCCGACCGCGCGCGACTTCCGACCGGACAAACTCCGGTTCCAATCCCTCCCGGATGGCGACAAATTCCATTTCCCGCGTGATGACGCCCTCGCGGGCAAATTGCATTTGCGTTCGGCGGGGCCGACCCGCAATCCACGGTTGCCGGAGCTTGGGCAGTCCGGCCTTCAAATCGGTCGAGCCCGGCCCGCTGGTGTCGTACACGCGCAACGGTTCGTTGACCTCGACGCGGCCGGTATGGCTGACCGTGGGTGAAAGCTCGATCTCGCGGAACGGGACGCCGTTCAGATAGACTTTGCGCGACTTCGGAAAACTGTCGGACTTCTTCGGTGCAATCATCTTCTCCCTCCGCCGGCATGACCCGGATCAGGTTCGTCGGGTGTAATCTCAGTCCCGCGCGCGGCGGGACACCCCGGTCAGTTTCAATTGAACGACTTGCCGCAGCCGCACGTGGAATGCACGTTCGGATTTTGGATCTTGAAGCCGGACCCTTGCAGGCTGTCCATATAATCAATGACGCTGCCCTTCAGGAAATTCTGGCTCATCGGATCCACGACCACCTCCACCCCATCCTGCGCGACGACCGCGTCATCGGGCTTCTTCTCGTCGAACGCCATCCCATACTCCATCCCCGAACAACCGCCCGCATCCACATACACCCGCAACGCCTTCCCTGTCAGGGACTGCTCGCGTTGCATCGTCTTGATCTGTTCGGCCGCCTTGGGTGTGACAGTGATCATGCCGCAGCGTAGCAAGCCGTCACCGGGGTGTCAAACCTGCCGCTATACAAGACGGACGAAATCTTTTATCGTCCGCCGCACATGAAAACGGGATTCACCACGCGCGCCGTCCATACCGGCCGCGGCTTTACCGGCACCACCGGGGCCGTGATGCCGCCGGTGTATCTCACCTCAACATTCGCGCACGGCAACCCCGACGGCTTCGACTATACCCGCTCCGGCAATCCCAACTTCCGGCTGCTCGAACAAAGCCTCGCATCGCTCGAAGACGCCCGGTTCGCCACCTGTTTCGCCAGCGGCGTGTCCGCCATCACCGCCGTCGTGTCATCGCTGCAAACCGGCGATGTCGTAGTGGCCGAGGAAAATCTCTACGGCAGCGCCTACCGGCTTTTCGAGCGCGTCTTCGCCAAATTCGGCGTGCGCACGATCTACGCTGACTTGAGCCGCCGCGAGAACTGGCCGCAAATCCGCGCGACCCGCCCGGCATTGGTCTGGCTGGAAAGCCCGACCAATCCGCTCCTGAAGATTCTCGACATCACCGGCATCGCGAAGCTCGGATTCCCGGTCGTCGTGGACAACACGTTCGCCTCCCCCTTCCTTCAACGTCCGCTCGCCCTCGGCGCGACGCTCTCGCTTTCCTCCACTACCAAATACATCAACGGCCACAGCGACTCGCTGGCCGGCATCGTCGCCACCAACAACCCCGCCTGGCGCGACCGGCTGGTCTTCGCCCAAAAAGCGCTCGGCCTGCAACCGGGGCCATTCGATGCGTGGCTGACCACGCGCGGCGTGCGGACGCTCGCGCTGCGGATGGAACGCCATTGCGCCAACGCGCTCGCGCTGGCCGGTTGGCTGGAAAAACAACGCCGCGTCCGCTGGGTCCGGTACCCCTTCCTCAAAAGCCACCCCCACTACCGGCTCGCACGCCACCAAATGACCGGCGGCAGCGGCGTCATCACATTCGAACTGACCGGCAACGCGCTGAAGTTTTGCCGGAAATTAAAACTTTTCACCCTCGCCGAAAGTCTCGGCGGCGTCGAGAGCCTCGTCGCCCACCCCGCCACGATGACCCACGCCAGCATCCCGCGCGCCGTGCGCGAGCGCACCGGCATCACGGCCGGCGTCGTGCGCTTGTCGGTCGGCATTGAAGACGTGGACGACCTGCGCGCCGATTTGCAACAAGCTTTGTAGGGTGCGCTATTGCGCGCCATCTCTGCCGGTCAAGCGACGCCACAACCTGATCGCCCGCCGCCCGGCCCACTCGAAACCGTTGTCAATCAGACAGCCCAAACCCCAACCCACTGCCGCGAACGCGGCTGACCACAAGAATGCGCCGAGATAAAACCACGAGAGCACTGTCCAGTCACCTTCTGCAATTCGCTGGGTCATTCTGTCAGCCAACGTGAACGTCGGCCTGCCCGCGAGCAAAAATGGCACCGTGGAGAGCGCCAAGTTCAAAGCGTAGAGGGAGAGCAAGGTGAATGTCACCGCCCCGACGACACACCCCGCCCGCATTATCCCGACCACCTGTTCGGTCGCACGCGCTGATCTGGGCAGGAGCAATGGAAACACGAAGGCCCCTGAGAAAGCGCCGGCCGCAAGAATCGCGGCGGCGGCGTACCACGGTTTCGTGGCAAGAATGGCAAGCGCCACGGGAGTTGCGACTTGTGGGGCTTTTTCAATCTGGCTTCTCGCGATGCCGGAGAGGACCAATCCACCAATCAGCAGCGCACAGCCTACGGCGGACCAGGCGCCGAGCCGCGTCATGAAGAATGCGATGTGCAGTTCGCGACGACGATCTTCCGCTGCCGGCTTTCCCGCGCCCCGGAAATAGATCACTCCGCACAAACCCACTATGGCCGATAGCACGAGAAATGGGATGGCCGACCGAACATCCCACGCCTTCAGGAACAACGGCAGCAGTCCCAATGGGATCACCAGCAACACCAGTCCGAGCAACCCCGCTCGGCGGCTGACAGTTGGCTCATTCTTGAACGGGATCTGGGCCGCCAGCTCTTCGCGTTGAAGGCGCAGCGACCGCAAGAGCAGCCAGATCAAGACCCACGCGCACAGCAAACCCAGCACGTCCACTGTGTTCACTGTGGACAGTATGGCCGGCAGCTTGCGCGCGCCGACCGCGATCACCACAATGCTCGCGACGATCATCACAAACCCAAGCTTGATGTCATCCCGATCAAAACCAGCCGCCAACGTCTGCCATGACGCCCGTGAGCCACGCAGCGAGCGGTTCACCGCAGTCGTCGCGCACAAACAGACCGCCACGAGCGCGGCCACGCCGGACCAATGCACCCAGCCGATCTGCTCAATTGTTCGCACCAAGATCTCACCCAGTATGTCTCGGCGGGGCGGTCTTGTTTGCGACAACGCCCAGCGATGATACGGGCCGCTGACTGCCAAAACCATGATCGGGGTGTAGATGGCGACGAAAAACGTGGAGGCAAACACAGCATAGGCGTTCCATCGCTGCACGAGGTCCGCGTGGAAGCGATGCGCCAGCGTCAAAGCCGTCGCCACACCCACGAAACCGCTGGCAGTCAAGACGAGCAGTTCGGACCCGCCGAAGTCGTGACAACGCAGTCCGCCATACCGGGCAACGAGCCATGCCATGCACCACGCGAGCAAGCCAAACGCAATGCCCACACGGGTTGGAATCACCGGTCGCCTCCATATCGCGTCCCCCAGGCCATCACACCGCAAGAATGTCACGTCCCCTCGCTGCTGACAACTCCTTCACACACCGGTCGCTGACTTACCGCTAGGATTCTTGCGGGCAGCCTGCTATGTACTGCGGCATGCTTTCGAGCGTTTCACCGTGGACGCCATGAACCAATCACATCCTCTCATTCCGAACGCAGCGAGGAATCTCTGTCGTTCGAGAAGCCAACCGCGAACCATTCCTCACTGCGCTCGGAATGACAACGTTTGAAATGACAGCCGCGAACCTCCTCACTCATCCCCTCTGGCAAGCCGGGGATCTCGGCAAGCCGATACCGGAGACCGTCCACGCGGGCTCGCTCGCGTTGCCGCGCTGGGCGGATGTGGTGGCGTATGAGGAGAAGGAGCCGCACATCCTCGATCGGCTCGTCAGCGGGTATCCGCGCTTCGTGGTTCATCCGCTTGTCCAACAAGTCGCCCAACGACTCGGCGGCGCGAAACCGTGTCTGCCGTTCCCGTCCCGGTCGGCAGCGGAGTTGGCCGCGAAACATCTCGGCGGCCGGGCGGCGGTTGTCGAACAGGACGGTGTCTGGGGCGTGACGACCTCCGCCATGCAAGCCGGTGATCTGAAGTTGTTCTGGCAACACAGCGGGTTGATCATCTCCACCCGGCAGGCCGAGGCCATACTCAGCGGCCGGCGCGTCGCCGATGCACCGGATGTCCGACAATCGTTGCGGGCGCAGCTTGCCGCGCTCTACGACTGCGCGCCGAGCGATGTGTTTTTGGAGCCGACCGGCATGGCGGCATTGTTCGCGGCGTTGCGGGCGGCGCTGACGCGCGCACCGGGGCGGCCGACGGCGCAACTCGGTTTCCCGTATGTGGACACGTTGAAGATTCAGCAGAAATACGGCGCGGGCGCGCATCTGTTGCACAATTTGAACACCATCGCCGACGATTTGCGCTCGCTGATCCAGCGGCAGTCGTTGGCGGCGTGTTTCGGGGAGTTTCCCGGCAATCCACTGCTCGGCTCGGCAGATTTGCGGCGGATCACACCGTTGCTCCGCGAACATCAGGTGCCGTTCATCGCCGATGACGTGGTGGCGACGCCGGTCAATGTGGATTTGCGCGGGCACGCGGCGTTGATTGCGACGAGCCTGACGAAGTACGTGGCCGGCACGGGCGACGTGATGGGCGGGGCGTTGATCTGCAATCCGCACTCGCCGTTCCACCGGGAACTGCGTCCGATTGTGGCGGCACAGCACGAGGAATTGTTGTGGATCGAAGACGCGGTGATTCTCGACGCGCAGGCACGGACGTTCCTTGACCGGATGCGGCAGCACAACGCGACCGGCTTGTGGATCGCCGAGAAGTTGCGCACGCATCCCGCCATCGAAAAGGTCTGGTACCCGAAATGGGAATTCGCCGAGGCGTACGAAGCCGTGCGCCGTCCCGATGGCGGCTTCGGCTCGCTCGTGACGTTCCTGCCCAAAAACGCCGCGACGCAATCGCCGGTGATCTATGACCGGATGGAGATCTGCAAAGGTCCCAGCCTCGGCACAATGTTCTCGCTGGCCTGCCCGTTCACGTTACTGGCGCACTATGCCGAGTTGGACTGGGCGGAATCCTGCGGCGTCTCCCGCCATCTCATCCGCCTCTCCGTCGGCCTCGAAGATCGCGACGACCTCTGGCGGCGGCTGCGACTGGACGCGTAAAGCCTGCCGGTAACTTTTCTGAAAATAGTTGTTGCAATGTCCTATCAATCTGATAGGAGTTTAATGTCTATACGACTAGTGGACTATGACGACAACACAACACGAGAAGCCGCCGCCGACCGCCCACTGGCAGACTGTGGTCGCCGAGGCGGTGGGCGGGCTGCGGTACGGCGTCGTGCAGATCGTGGTGCATGACGGCGCCGTCGTGCAAGTCGAGCGGACGGAGAAGTGGCGGCTCGACAAACCGCCGACCCGATAACGGGCGGCGCAACCCAATAAACATTAAGCGAAGGACTGACCGGTACACCGGAGGTTCCGCACAGAGAGGAACATTCGACATGACCGGGAAGCAAATCGCAATCGGGCTGATCGCCGCCTTGCTGGCAGCGACGGCGCACGCAGAACCAAAAACGGTGGAGCAGCGGTTGGAGGAGTTGGATCAGGAGATTCGGATTTTGAAACGGCAACGGGAATTGGAACAGGAAGCAGCCGTCGAGAAGGCGAAGAAGACGCCGCTCTTGCAGGCGGACGACAAAGGGTTCGGCTTCAAGTCGGCGGACGGGGCCTTCACGCTGCGGCTGCGCGGGTACGTGCAGGCCGACGCGCGGTTCTTCCTCGACGACGACGCGAATGCGGGGACCGACCAGTTCGTGATGCGGCGGGTGCGGCCGATCATCGAGGGCACGCTCTTCAACGACTTCGCGTTTCGGATCATGCCGGAGTTCGGCGGCAGCTCGACTTCGTTGCAGGACGGGTATCTGGAGTGGCGGAAATGGAAATGGCTGCAAGTGCGGGCCGGTCAGTTCAAGGTGCCGGTCAGCTTGGAGCGGCTGCAATCGGGCACTGACACGCTGTTCGTCGAACGCGGTTACCCGACCGGCCTCGCGCCGAACCGGGACATCGGGTTCCAAATCGGCGGCTCGGTCGCGGACGGGGTGTTCGAGTACGCAGCAGGGGTGTTCAACGGCATCCGCGACGGCGCGAGCGCGACCGGCGACAATGACGACGACAAAAGCATTGCTGGCCGCATCTTCTTTCACCCGTTCAAGAAAACGGACGTGGAAGCACTGCAAGGTTTCGGTTTCGGCGTCGGCGCGTCGTACGGGCAGGAGAACGGCACGGCGACTTCGACCGGCCTGCCGACGTTCAACTCACCGGGTCAGAACCGGGTGTTCACCTATATCACAAGCACCAACGCACCCGGCGCGGTGGTCGCGAACGGCACGCATTGGCGGTTGTATCCGCAGGCGTATTATTACTGGGGCCGGTTGGGCGTGCTCGGCGAGTATGTGCTCTCGAACCAGGAGATCAGCCGGGGCGCGACGTTTGCGAAAATCGAGAACGAGGCGTGGCAAGTCGCCGCGTCCTTCCTGCTGACGGACGACCAGGCGTCGTTCCGCGGCGTCAGCCCCAAGAAACCGTTGAACTTGAAGGAGGGCACGTGGGGCGCGTTGGAGATCGTGGGACGGTTCGGCGTGTTGGACATTGACGACGCGGCGTTCCCGACCTTCGCGAGCATCAACAGCTCCGTCACCGAAGCCACTTCGTGGGCGGTCGGCTTGAACTGGTACCTCAACAAGAATGTCCGCGCCTACCTGAACTACGAGCAAACCGCCTTCGACGGCGGCGCTGCCAGCGGCGCGGATCGCGCGGACGAGAAGGCGCTCTTCTCGCGGCTCCAAATCAGCTTCTAACCACAAAAGGAATAGACTTACATGAAAAAATGGATTCTCACCTTGAGCGCAGCGTTGCTGACCAGCGGCGTTTTCGCCAAGGACATCACGCTGTTGAACGTGTCGTATGACCCGACCCGCGAGTTCTACGTCGAGTACAACGCCGCCTTCGCGAAGTATTGGAAAGAAAAGACCGGCGATAATGTCACCGTCAACCAGTCCCACGGCGGCTCCAGCAAGCAGGCCCGGTCGGTGATCGATGGGCTGCCGGCGGACGTGGTGACGCTGGCGCTGGCGTATGACATTGACGCCATCGCCGAGAAAGCGAAGCTGTTGCCGAAGGACTGGCAGCAGAAGCTGCCGAACAACAGCTCGCCGTACGTCTCGACGCTGGCGTTCCTCGTCCGCAAGGGCAACCCCAAGGGCATCAAAGACTGGGATGACCTGATCAAACCGGGCGTCTCCGTCATCACGCCCAACCCGAAGACCTCCGGCGTGGCGCGGTGGAATTACCTCGCCGCCTGGGGCTACGCGTTGAAGGCAACCAACGGCGATCAAGCCAAAGCCAAGGAGTTCGTCGCCAAGATCTACAAGAACGTGCCGGTGCTCGACAGCGGCGCGCGCGGCGCGACGACGACGTTCATCGAGCGCGGTATCGGCGATGTGTTGATCAACTGGGAGAACGAGTTGTTGCTCGTGACCCAGAAACTCAACCCCGGCGAGTTCGAAGTCGTGGTCCCATCGGTCAGCATCAGCGCCGAGCCGACCGTGGCGTTGGTGGAAAAGGTGGCCAAGCGCAAGGGTAACGCCGCGGTGGCGCAGGCTTACTTGGAGCATCTCTATTCGCCCGAAGCGCAGGAGATTGCGGGCCGGCACTTTTACCGGCCGACGAATCCGGAAATCTACGCGAAGTACGCCCACCAGTTCCCGAAGCTGGAACTGTTCACCATCGGCGACGTCTTTGGCGGCTGGCAAAAAGCCCACAAAGACCACTTTGCCGATGGCGCGGCATTCGACCAAATCTACCTGGCCAAATAGGAGGAATGCCCATGGTCATCGCACAGACAACCCGTTCGGCGCAGGCGTTGCTTGCGCCGTTGCAAACCTTGGCGATGACATCCGATCGCCTCCACGTCAGTCACCATCCGCTGCCGCGGTTCGTCTTTGACGGACCGCGCAGCGGTGGTGATCCGATCCGCCTCGGCCTCTTTACCGGCATTCACGGCGATGAGCCGCAAGGACCGGTGGCGCTGGCGAGTTTCCTGATTGAGTTGGCCCAGCAGCCGGAGTTGGCGACCGGCTACCAAATATTCGCCTACCCGCTCTGCAATCCGGCTGGTTACGAAAAGAATTCCCGCTGGTTGCCGACCGGCCGCGATTTGAATCGCGAATTCTGGCACGATTCACCGGAGGCGGGAGTCCGGTATCTGGAGGAGGAACTGCGCGCACGCCAGTTTCACGGCATCATCTCCCTGCACAGCGACGACGCCAGTCCGGGCTCGTACGGTTTCACGCGCGGCCCGGACTTGAGCAAAGACCTGCTCGAACCGGCCTTGTGGGCCGCGGAAAGACACCTGCAACGCAACACCAATCGGGTCATTGACGGCTTCCAGGCCCGGCGCGGCCTGATTGAGGGCGGGTACGCCGGCATCCTTTCCGCGCCGGCGGATCAACGACCCGCCCCGTTCGAAATCGTGTTCGAAACGCCGGCGCTCGCCCCGTTGCACCTGCAAGGCGCCGCCACCACCGCTGCGCTGCGCAGCATTCTCACCGAATACCGCGCGGTGATTTCGCGCGCCCAACACATCTGATGAAGCTGCGCTGGAAACAATGGAGTGTGTTGCCGGGCTTCGGGCTGGCGATGGGGTTCACGGTGTTTTACCTCTCGCTGATCGTCCTGATCCCGCTGGCGGGCACGTTTCTTAAGTCCGCCACGCTGACGTGGCCGGAGTTTTGGGCCATGGTGACATCGCCGCGGGCGGTGGCTTCCTACTGGATCACGTTCGGCGCGTCGTTCGTCGCCGCCTGCGTCAACGCCGTCTTCGGCCTGCTCGTGGCGTGGGTGTTGACCCGGTACAAGTTCTTCGGGCGGCGGTTGGTGGATGCGTTGGTGGATTTGCCGTTTGCGTTACCGACGGCAGTGGCGGGAATCGCGTTGACGGCGATCTATGCGCCGACCGGCTGGGTCGGGTCGCAACTGCCGTTCAAAGTCGCGTTCACGCCGCTGGGCATCACGATCGCGTTGGTGTTTATTGGGATTCCGTTTGTGGTGCGGACGGTGCAGCCGGTGTTGGAGGATATCGAACCGGAACTGGAGCAGGTCGCGGCGTCGCTGGGGGCGAACCGGTGGCAGACATTTTCGCGCGTCATCATGCCGGCGGTGTGGCCGGCGTTGCTGACGGGGTTTGCCCTATCGTTCGCGCGGGCGGTGGGCGAATACGGCTCCGTGATCTTTATCGCTGGCAACATGCCGATGAAGACGGAAATCACGCCGTTGCTGATTGTGACCCAGTTGGAGCAGTACAACTATGCGGGAGCAACGGCGCTGGCGGTGGCGATGCTGGTCGTGTCGTTCCTGATGTTGCTCACCCTCAACGCCCTGCAGTGGTGGGGCGCACGGAGGCACGGCGGATGAACGCACGGCAAATCGCCCAACGGGCCACGACGGAACCACGGCTGATCCGGTGGACGTTGATTGGGATCGCGTTGTTGTTTCTTGGATTGTTTGTCGGCCTACCGCTGACCGCGGTGTTTGTTTCGGCGCTGTCGAAGGGATGGGCAACGTATCGGGAGGCGATCACCGAACCGATCGCGCTGGCGGCGATCAAACTGACGCTGATCGCGGCGGCGATTGCCGTGCCATTGAATCTCGTTTTTGGCGTGGCGGCAGCGTGGGCCATTGCCAAATTCAAGTTTCGCGGGAAGCAGGTGTTGATCACATTGATAGATCTCCCCTTCTCCGTCTCGCCAGTGGTCTCGGGCTTGATCTATGTTCTCATCTTCGGCCTGCAAGGCTGGTTCGGTCCGTGGTTGCTCGAACGCGACATCAAAATCATCTTCGCCGTCCCCGGCATCGTGTTGGCGACGATCTTTGTCACATTCCCGTTCGTTGCGCGGGAATTGATCCCGCTGATGACCGCGCAAGGCACGGAGGAAGAAGAAGCGGCGCTCACGCTCGGCGCGTCGGGCTGGCAGACGTTCTGGCGTGTCACGTTGCCGAACATCAAGTGGGGCTTGCTCTACGGCGTGATCCTGTGCAACGCCCGCGCGATGGGCGAG
>CAZJCX010000121.1:0-10134 GCA_964544425.1 uncultured Verrucomicrobiota bacterium | reverse complement strand
ATTCTCATCCACCGGCAACGGCGTGCTGCCGGTCGTGTCCACTCCGATGCCGACGATGTTCGCGCCCTTGACCTTGCGCAGACACGCCTTCACGCACGCGACGGCGCCGTCGAGGTAATCCTGCGGATGCTGGCGCGCCAAGTTGACGTTTTTCCGGTCGAGAATGATACCGGCATCTCCGTGGGGGTAAGAAAAGACGTGCGCGGCGAGTTCCTTGCCGGTCGCGCAATCTACGACGAGCGCGCGAACGGAGTTCGTGCCAAAATCAAGTCCGAGTGCGAGCTGTTTCATGGAGCCGGTTTATAGGCGAAACCACCGGAGGCCGCAAACCGGAATCTCGACTGAACGGATTGCCATTGTGTGAGCGCCCGGAAGGGCGCTCCCACAATAACCGCAACGCTTCCGCTTACTGCAAGGTCACCGTGCCCCAGCGCGTCGGGCTGAACTCGGCTTCAGTGGGCACGTCGTTGACGACGTTGGTTTCCTTGTCCACCCAGTGAATGCGCTGCGCAATGCGACTGCCGGTATCGTCGCCGAAGAGCAGACCGATGTCGGCTTTGATTTGTTGGCCGCTCGCGGGCGTGTGCGCGAGGACGCTCCACGGGATCGTCGCAACCACTTTGTACTCGTTCTGGCCGGGGAACGCCTGCCACTGAATCGCCGACTCTTCGCTGACGTACTTGAAGGGAGTCGACCGGACCGGCGAGGTGAACGTGTACGGCTTGTCACCGGGACCGTCCGCCCGGTAGGCCACGGCGACTGGCTTGCCGCTGAGGGTGGTCAACAACACGCGGGTGGCGCCGAAATAGAGGTTCACACTGTCGCCGCTCTTGAACGCTTCGGGCGGCAGGTTGCCTTTGTTGACGAGCGGCGTGGTGTCGAACACTTGCCACGCCACATAGAGATTCTGGTCATCGTACCGGAGTTGGGCGCGGCCGACTTCTTCTTTGCCCTGCCGGACGATGATCGCGCCGTCGCCGAATGTGACGTTGGCGTCGAACGCGCCGCCACGCGCGACGGTGTACGCCGTCGTTTGCGCGTCCGCGCCTTTCTTCGGCTGGAACTCCCGGCATTGCGCGACCAGCGCGTCGGTGAGTGGCACCGTGACCGGGGAAATCTCGGTGATCGTGTCGAGGCCGGTGACTTCGGCGACGCGCACGTCGGTGTGGCCGTACGTCATGCGGACGCGGCCATCGCGTTGCCGGCTCATCCAGCCGCTGAACGGTTCGCCGTCGAGCGTGGTGTCGTTGATCGGGACCCCAGCGATCTTTTCCTCGGCCGGCAGCTTGCTTGGCGCCATGCGCTGGTCGGTGAACAACTCGGCGAGATAGACGCCGTCGTCGCGGATGACGAATTCCTGGCCGATGTTGCCGCGGATGGAGAAGGCGTCGTGCTGATCGTTGAGCGGCCAGACGCCGGTGATTTTTAGCGAGCCCATCACGACGCCGGGCAGTGCCATCGGCGCGGTCATCGCGCCGTGGACGGCGCACCAGTAATTGGGATACTTCCACCGCAGCCGGCCGTCGCGATCGTAGCCGGCGAACCAGTTCAGGCCGTGGATCACGTTGTTCTCGTCCAAGTGCGACAGGCTGGGGATGCCGCCGAGGTAGCCAAACTTCGTCTTGTACATTGCGCCCTTGTCCGCACCCGCGTCGCCCGGCAATCGCTCCGCCTTCAGCGCGTCATAGAGGGGCGCGCCGTCTTTCGTGAAGCCGACCGGCTTGAACGCAAAACCGCTGTGATACCAAGTGAGGTCTTTGTAGCACCGATAGCCCCACGGCCCGATCAACACGCGCGGCTGGCCGGGGTCGAACCACTGAAATTCATCGTCGGTCTGGTAGCCGTCACTGTCGAGGTCGCTCCAACTGAAGACGGCTTCGGGATTGCGCGGCCGCGAGGGGTATTCCTTTGGCAACGCGCTCGCATGTCCCAGCGCCGCGACGCAGACCCAGCGGTCGCCGCGTTTCATGAAGACGCGCGGCAACCCCTCGCCTTCGATGTAGTATTCGCGCGGCTGGCCGCTCGCCGCGCTGAGGAAATGGCTGCCATTGCCGAAGGAGACCGGCCCAAACTGGCCCAAGGTGAACACGGCCTGCTTGCCGGGCTGCGGCTCCGGCCGGCCGCCGATCATCTCGCGAACGGTGTAGGTGTAGTTGGCGAAGTCCACATGGTGGAACAAGCCATAGGTGATGCCGAGATCCGGCAGGTCATCACTCATCGCGCCGCCGGAACCGGAGTAGCTCGTGCCGCCCAAATAATCCTTCGCCAACGCGCCGTCGCCGGTGTTCCAGACGCTGACACGCTTCAAGCTGTACGCCGCTTCCGTCACCCAGAGAAATCGCCCTTCCGCCCGTTCTTCCACCGCCAGCGCGACCGGGTTGATCATTCGCCGCGGATTCCACGGCCCCGGCTGATGGCCGCCCGGCTCGCCGATGGCGCGAACGAGTTGCCCGGCGGCGTTGAACACCTTCACGTTCAACTCCGCGCCGTCGCTGACGTATACGTGGCCGGCGCTGTCGGTCGCCACCGCCAGCGGCTGGGCCACGCCGAACTGCGGTTCGCCTTCGTTGAGGATGATCAACTCGCCGTTGGGCCGGAATGCCACGCCTTTCGGGCCGCCCGCTGGAATCTCCTTCGTCACCACGCCGCTGTCGCCGTCCAACAGCAGCACCTTCTTCGCGCCAAACAACGCCACCGCCACCGTCTTGCCGTGGACGGCCAAGCCCGTCGCGGCGTCCGGCAGGTTCACCTCCGGCGCGCTAGTGAATGACACCGGCTCGCCGTTGTTGGGATTCAACCGGCCGAGCTTGCGCGCGCCCGGCCCGCCAACGCCGCCGGTGATGAAATAGACGTGCTCGGCGTTCGCCGCGATGTGCCACGCGCCGCTCCCGAGCCGCACCCATTCCCAAATCTTCCGCCCTTCCTCGCCCAGACCAATGAACCCAACCCCGCACTCCCCGCCGTGATCGCCGAGGAACACGCGCCCTTTGCTCGCCGATGATGCCGGCACGGCCCCCACCGCGCACGGCGCCGAATGATCCGACAACCATCCGCCGGTGCCATCGGCCGTATGCCACGGCGGCGTGCCGGGATTGTAGAAACTGCCGGCGTGGACGACGCCAATGCCGCGCTGCGTGATGCCACGTACAGTGTACGTGCCCGGCGCGACCACATCGCCCAAAAACAACGAGCGATCCTTGATCCATTTTCCTTCCGCCCGGCCATCCCATGGAATCTCGACGTACCGTTTGCCGCCCTCGGTTTTCACGACATAGGGGCTTACATCGGAGTGCGACGCGAGGTTGCGAACCCGCGCACCCTGCGCATCGTCAATGACCACCGACATCTTCACCGCGTCGCGCGGCACTTCGAGGCGGATGGCGACCGGACCTTGCAACGAACCATTGGCGTCTTCGACTTCCACGCGCGGCAGATTACCGGCGGCGAGCAATTCCAACTCGCCCCAGTTCTGCGGGCTTTGATACAGGACGATGCGTTGCGGCTGGGCGAGATTGATCGGGTCCGCCCACATCACGGCCGGCCACTTCGTGCCGCTTGGCCCGCCCCAGAAATATTCGCCCGAGAACCGGAACTTCAAACCGGCCATCGGCTGCGGGTTCTTGTAGAGCAACACCCACGGGATGCGGATTTCCTGCACGTAACCCCGCGCGTCGCTGTCCACGCGGAACGCCTGCTGATAGCCGGAACCATCGTGCAAGACCTTGCCGGGGGCGCGAAACACTTTGGCGTTCGGATCGAGCGGATTGTCGTAGGCGATGTGCGTGATCTGCTTGTCGTACTTCGAACCGTACCACGCGGTGAAATGAATCTGCGAATAGTCGGTGATGAACCGCGCTTGGAATGAATCGCTCATCCACCCCTCGCCCGCGGCGCGGTCGGGATCCACGTTGTTGATCAGCGGCGTTGGGTCCTTCCATTCCAACCCGAGATACAGCGCGTCCTTGTCCCACATCGCGTGGACGCGGATGGAATAGCGGTCGCGCAAACTGCGGGCGTTATAGACGAACATCTCGCCGGACGTGTCCCACTCGTCGAGACTCCCATCCACCGCCACCGGCTTGGCCACCGGCACGGCGCGCAGCGCGCCATGATTGCTTTGCAACGGCAACGCCCGCGCCCCGGTCGCCGCCACCACCGCCACCACCGCCATCATCCAGAATCGTTTCATTCGAGTTCCATTTCGCCCCAGCCGGCCGGGGTCAGTTCCACTTCCGTCGGGATATCGCTCACCGTCGTGGCGAGCTGGTTGAACAGATTGCACCGTTGGACAGTCAGCAAGCCGCCGTCGTTCGACAACAACACGCCGAGATCGCCGGCCAGTTTCAGGCCGGTCTGCCACCTCACGCCCAACGTCGCCAGCGGCGCGCGCGCTTCGACCGTGTAGCCGGTCGCCGTCTTCGCAAACTTCACCGTCGCGTCCGGGAGTTCCCGGACCGAATCAAACTTCACCTTCCGCACCGGCGAACTGAATTCCACCGGCTCGCCCCCCGGCCACACTTGCCGGTACAACACCGCCACCGGCCCCGTCGGCACCAACAACAACCGCAAGTCGCCCGCGACCGGCGTCGCCCGCCCGTCGCGCGTGGGACCGAGCATCAAATCCACCGCATCGCCTTCCTTGAAATGATGGAGCGGGTCCTGCCCGCGGTTCAGCAACGGCGAAGGGTCGGTGACCCGGTACGCCAGAAACAAATTCTCCCGGTCATGCGCCACTGCCGCGACGGCGGTCGGCTGCCGGCCACACACGATCGTGTGAAACTTCACCCCGTCCCAATCCGCCAAATCCCCGTCCACCACCGGTGCCCGCCCGTGCCGGTCAACGATGCGGAGCGGTTCGGCGAATACCGGCACGACGAGCAGAACCAAAGCAAGTGCGAGGCGCGTCATGGTGAGATTTCGACGACCCCCGCCGTGAATTGCTTCAGTTGTTCCAAGCCGGTCACTTCCACCACGCAGGCAGCGTTGCGGCCGAAGAGGTACCGGACCTTGCCGTCGGCTTGCCGGCCAAACCAGCCGCCGAACGGTTCCTGCGACATCGTCACCGCGCTCCAATCGGCGTCGCGCACCACCTTGTCGCCATACGGCGTGTTTGGCTCCCGCGCATCGCGAAACAAGTTGCCCAGAAAGATGCCGTCTTCGCTGAACAGAAACACCTGCCCGAAATTGCCATGGTAGGCGATGACCGTGCCAACATCCGTGCGGCTGTCGGCCACCCCGCTGAGGAATTGCTCGCCCGCCGTCTCGCCCGGCAACGGGATCGGCTTGTTCATCGAACCATGCAACGCCAGGCGGTTGTACTCGAAGAAGCCAATCTGCCGGCCCGTTAAATCCGTGAACACATGCCGCCCGTGAAACACTTGCGGGTAGTATTTGTTGCCGAAGAGATGATTGCCGGCCCGGTGGAAATCGCTGTACGCGGTGGTCTGCGGATCGGCGAACGGCTCCGCCTTCGACACATCATAAATCGGCGCGCCGCTGGGAGTGAAGCGCTGCGGGAGGATTTTCCAGGCGTTCACATAAAAACCAAGGTCGGGATGCATCGGCCGCACCCAACCCCCGAAAGGCCGGACCCAGGCTGGTTCCTGCTCGGGAAACTCCGGCACGACTTGCAGTTCCTCTTCCTGAATGAGTTCGTCCTCGTTCCAGTCCGACCAGAATTTCACGCGGCCGGTGGGATCGCCCTGCCGGTAGGCCGGACTACGCTGCGTGTTCTCATCCAGCACCCAATGCCGCGGGTTGAACAACGCCGCGCACGGCCGGTAGTCCCCGTCCTTCTCCACGAACAAAATGTAGCCGTACATCCACGGCTCGACGTAGTACTCGCGCATCCGACCGGACACGTCCGAACGGAACAACGTCCCGCGAAAGAAATCACCGCCACTGAGATCCACTTGAAAGGGCGACCCCTCCTTCGGTCCGCGCGACAAATACCGCCACGGCCGGTAGTCCTGCGTCGCGGCCGGGTCGAGGCGGAACAACACGCCGTACGCCACACCCACCGTCGGATCCTGATCGTGCAACGCGCAATGACTGCCGCCATATTGCGTGCCGCCGACAAACTGCCGCACGAGCTTGCCATCCGCCCCCCACACCGCCTGCCGGCGCGGATGCAACGGCTCCGTCGTCCACACCAAGCCCTCCGCATCCACCGTCATCGCGCCCACCATCCGTTGCATCGCCTGCGGATCGTAATCGAGTCGTTGCCCCTGCCCGCCTTTGACACCGATGGTGCGGAGCGGTTGCCAAGTGGAAGCGACGCCCCCGTCGCTTCGCGATGGAGGCAGAAGGGACGGGGGCGTCGCTTCTACGAATACTTTGATTTGAAAATCCGGCCCGGTATCCATCACGTACAAGGCTCCGGCAACATCGAAACAAAACGCGCCCGCTTTCGCCACGCCCGGTAGTTCCACCGGGGCGAGCTGGCCGGCCTCGTCGAAAATGGCAAGTCGCCCCTCCCCGCTGAACCACAACCGCCCGGTCGCGTCGTACGCCAACTCACCGGCATGGGTGAGCGGCCATTCCTTTTGCACCCGACCAGCCTGCTTGTCGAAGAAGACCAATTTCGGCGACTGGCGTTCGGGCCGGACGACCACCGCGATGGCGGCCGGGCTGACGGCCACACTGAATGGCGCGCCGTCCAATTTGATCTCCGTGACCACCCCCGCCGGGCGCTGGAACGGCACCGTCTGGCCGTTGGCAAGCGAGAATCGCAACAGTGTGTTGGCCGTCCACAACGTCATGTACAAATGACCGTCCGCCACGCACAACGATCGCGACCCCGACCACCCGCGTTTGTAGCCCCAGACTTTCTTGAAATCCCGGTCGAGCGCGAACACGGCGTCGCCGCCTTCCGCGATTTCACCGGAGATGATCACACGCCACGGCGATTCCACGCCCGCCGGCACTGCCACGATCCCCGACTGACCGGAATGGTCGCCGCCCCAGCCACTGCCGCGATAACCTTCCCACGGCGGATTACCGGGGTTGTACCACGCATATTGATACTTCGCGCCAAAGCCAGCATGGGAAACACCCCGGACAGTGTACGGGCCGGGTGGGACGGTTTCGCCATTCTCGTTCTTCCCATCCCACGCGACCGACATCGTCGTGTTCGTGACCGGCTGCACTTTGACGAGGTTTCGCACCCGGCGACCCGTCGCGTCATCCACCACCACCGAATACGTGGAATGACCACCCGGCAACTCGATGGTGATATTGTCCGCCGCCAGCACGGGCAACGGTCGCGAGACAGGAGGTGACGGTGGCTGTGGCTCGGGTGCAGGAGATTGCGAACAACCCGTACACGCGGTCAAACAGAGCAGCCCAACGATGTTTCGGAATTGCGTCATGGCAAGTGGACCGAAAGTTGTCCTGACTATGCCAATAACAAAAGCAAGGTCAAGTCTCCGCTTTGCGATTTTGCTCCTTGTGAAACGCCATCGAAGTTGTCACAGTGTGCGCGAAGCATTTGTCCCACGATGGAAAATGACAAAGTGAGCATCTCGCGCCAAACGGCGTTCCTTGATCAGCTCCGCCAACGCATTGTGGCCGGTGATTTTCAACCCGGCCAACGCCTCCCCACTCGCCGCGAACTCGAAGAGCAATACGCCGTCAGCCGCGTCACCGTCCAAGCCGTCCTTGACCGGCTGGCGGACGACGGATTTGTGGTCGCGGACGGGCGGCGCGGGACATTTGTCCATCAACATCCACCGCATCGGTGCCGCTACGCGCTGGTCCTCCCCACCGCGCCCAACGCGTTTGGCTGGTCACACTATCTCACCGCGCTGCTCAATGAGGCGCAACGCTACCGGGACGATGAACAACGGCAGATCATCCCGTTTCACCGCGACAACGCCGACCCGCGACGATCACTCGCCCAACTCGACGCCGATATTCTGGCCGACCGGCTCGCGGGCATCATCTTCGCCCCCACGTGGGAAAGCTATCCGCACTCCCCCATGCACCAGCGGTCCACCCTGCCCCGCGTCGCCATCAACTGCGGTCCCGCCAACCACATCGTCACCCCGCAGACCGCCACCCTCGCCCAACTCGCCGTTCAGCACGCCGTCGCCCGCGGCCGCCGCCGCTTCGCCGTCCTCATGTACCTTAGCAACGCCGCCGAGGTGGCGGCCGAATTTGCCCCCTTCCTGCGCGCGCACGGCCTGACTTTTGAACGCCGGTGGTTTCAAGCCACCTCCGCCGGCAGCGCCGCGCATTGTCTCGACCTGCTGTTTCACCCCAGCCAGCCGGACCGGCCTGACATCCTTTTCATTCTCGACGACAACATCGTCACCGAAACCGCCGCCGCGCTCGCCGCCATGAAACTGAAAATTCCCGGCGAGCTAGAAGTCCTCGCCCATACCAACTTCCCGTGGCCGACCGAGAGCACGGTGCCGGTCACGCGCCTCGGCTTCGACATCCGCCGCATCCTCGAAACCGCGATTCAGATCATTGACCGCCGCCGCCGCGGCGAACCCGTCCCGCCGGTGACTCACATTCCCGCGACGGCTTGAAACGCCGCGCGGCGCTCCGCGCATTTGTTGCACCGGTCGCACGGCCGACCGCGCCGCGGCGCGAGACACGAAAAACTCAACGACAGCGGTAAATACCCGTACCGTCGCACCACCCGCGCCTTCGCCCACCGGCGAAACGGCGCGATCACCCGCACCCCCGTCAGCCGACCAAAATCGCGGAAGTACCGGGGCGTGGCGTCCGCAAACGGATTGTGATCCAACGATCCAATCGCGATCAGCGGCACCTGCCGCCGCTCGCAAAACACCGCCGCCAACGCCAGTAACACCAGGTTGCGCCCGGGTAAATACACCGCCGCGTCCGCCGTGCGCGTGCCCGGTGACTTCCGTCCCGTGAGACTCCAGTGGCCGCGCAACAAAGCGCCGATGGGCGCATGAAGAATGGTCACGGGCTGATGAGGCAGGCGCGCCCGCCGCAGAAACCGCCGCAACGCCCGCAGCTCGGCGTCTTCCCACACGAACCCCTGCCGGATGAACAACGGGAACACCCGCCGGTACCGCAGCGCGAGATGCCCCAGCAACGCGCAACTATCGAGGCCGCCACTGACCAGCGCGCAGACGGCGGGTTTCACTTCGCCTGTCGCACTTCTTCTTTCTTCCGCTCCAACTCGTCGCGCAGTTTCTGCACGCTGCGCCGGAAATGATCGGCGAGCTTCTCGGCGGCTTCAGGTTCACCGGCAGCCGCGGCGATTTTCGGTTTCTCGGTAATCTCCAACTCGGCAATCTTCGCCGTGTAAATCTTGTCCAACTCCGCCAACCGGGCCTTCTGCCCGGCGGAAAGTTTGGGCCCGGTGTTTCCGGCCCGTTCCAAAGCCAACTCCCAAGACGATTTCAGCGCCATTAGACCTTCACCTTCACGTCGTCGCCCTCGACGACACACGCAAACGACGGAACACTGACCGGGATATTCGGCGACTTGCCGGTGGTCACGTTGAATCGCCAGCCGTGCCAGGGGCAGATCACGTTCTCGCCGTCCAGAATCCCCTCGCCCAGCGGACCGCCCTGATGCGGGCAGACGTTGTCGCACGCGTGGAACGTGCCGTTCACGTTGGCGAGCGCCAGTTCGCGGTCACCCGCGACAACCGTCTTGCACTCACCGGGTTTGAGGTCGGACACCTTGGCCACTGTCTTGAAATCACTCATGAATTGTTTTCTCCTCCCGAAACGCCTACGCTTCTCGCATGAATCAAACCCGCTTTCAAGCGGCGATTTCCCGCATCGACGCGGCCAACGCCGCCGACCCGCGGGGTCAGGAATTGCCTTATTCCCAGCGTCTCAGCGGGTGGGTCGAGCGGCTCTGCCCGCACGCCTCCGAACCGTTGCGCCTCGCCGCGCGCGCACAACACCTCTGCCGCTGGGAATCGCCGCGTGAATCGTACCCGCCCGGCCGCGTCGGCTACTTGCAGTGGCGCGAAGACCTCAAACAATTTCACGCCGACAAGGCCGGGGCGCTGCTGGCCGACATCGGCTACGATCCGGAAACGATTGACCGCGTCCAGCACCTGATCCGCAAACGCAATTTCCCCCGCGACGCGGAAGGCCGGATCCTGGAGGACGCGTTGTGTCTGGTCTTTTTGGAGAC
>CAZJCX010000120.1:2759-10152 GCA_964544425.1 uncultured Verrucomicrobiota bacterium | reverse complement strand
ATCCGCGCCCACCGGCTCTGGGAACGCTTTCTGGTGGACCGCGTCGGTCTCAGTTGGGACAAACTGCACGCCGAGGCGGAACGCATCGAGCACGTCCTCACCCCGGCCATGGTCGAGGAACTGGACGAAAGCCTGCACCGGCCGGAAACCGACCCGCACGGCGCGCCGATTCCCACCCGCGAAGGCGACGTCCACCGGCCCGCGACGCGGGCACTGCTCGAACTTCAGCCCGGTGACCGCGCGCGGATCGTGCGGGTGAAAGACGAGCTCGCGCATGCGTTGCGGGTGCTGGCCGCGAAGGGGATTCACCCGCAGATGGCCGTCGAAGTGGTGAGCCGTCGCAACGGCGAGATGACCGTGCGAGTGAACGGCCAACAACACGTGCTCGTGCGCGATGTGACCGAGCACATCCTCGTCACCGCAACGGAAATTCCCGCCGGTACTCCTGCATCGTCTGCGCGGTGAGAGCGGCGGAGAGAACGCATTCGGCTTCTCCCGCATCCGCGATCAGTTCGCCGCGCGGGCCGATGATCTGGCTGCGGCCGCTGTAGGCGTGGTGCGGGTCGCGACCGATGCGGTTGACGCCGACGACGTACGCCTGATTTTCGATGGCGCGAGCGCGGAGCAGCGTGAGCCAGTGCTCTTCCCGGACTTGGGGCCAGTTGGCGATGACGAGATACAAATCGGCGCGCACCGCCCGGAAGTCTTCCGGGAAGCGGAGGTCGAAACAGATGAACGGCGCGACCGTGAACTCGCCGCACGCAAACGTGACCGGCTGTGAACCGGCACGGTAGGGTTCGCCGCCCGGCTGGAATGGGTGAAGTTTGACGTACCGGGCCGCCACGTTACCGGCGGGGTCACAGCTGACGGCCTCGTTGCGTTGACCATCCTCGCTGACTTGTCCGGCCACTACGTGACATTGACGGTCGCGGGCGAGTTGCCGGATGAAATCGGCGGTTCCGGCTGCGCGGCGTTGATCGAAGCTGAAGCCGGTGGCGAACATCTCCGGCAATACAACCAACCCGCCCGCGGGGAGGTCTTCCGTGAGGGTCCGGACTTTCGCGTGGTTGGCGGGTGGGTTTTCCCACGCGATGTCAAATTGGACGGCGTGAATCAGCATCACCGGTATTTCCGTGAGACGATCTCATTCAACCGGGACACCAATCGGTCTTCGTCCAGGTTGACCAGCCGGTGGTGTTTCACGACGTGGCGACCGTTGACGAGGACGTGTTTGGCGCGGCTGGCGTGACACATCATTAACGCGGCCAGCGGGTCGTGTGCGGCGGCCCCGGCATATTCGATTGTGTTGAGATCGTAGATCGCGAGATCGGCGGCGTAGCCGGGGGCGATGTCGCCGAGGGTGTCGGCCCGGTTCAGCAACTTCGCGCCGCCGGTGGTGGCGAGGCGGAAAGCGTCGGCCGCGGTAAAACTGTCGGCTCCGTTGTGGACGCGTTGGAGGAGGAGGGCTTGCCGGGCTTCGGCGAGGAGATGGCCGCCGTGATTGCTGGAACTGCCGTCCACGCCGAGTCCGACCGTGACGCCGGCGCGGAGCAGGTCACGGATGGGGGCGATGCCGCTCCCGAGAATCATGTTGGATGACGGGCAATGAGCGACGGCGGTTTTGGTTTCGGCGGTGTTGAGGCAGACGCAGTGGGCAAACGAAACATCGGGACCGGACCACCCGGCATCCATGACGTAAGCGACTGGGCGTTTGCCATATTTCGCGAGGCAGTAGGCGTCTTCGTCGCGGGTTTCGGCGACGTGCGTGTGGCAGAGCGCGTTGTGGGCGCGGGCGAGTTGCCGGGTCTGCTTGAATAGGTCGAGGGAAATGGAGAAGGGGGCGCACGGCATGAGATCCACGCGCGTCATGGCGTACCGGCTTGGGTCGTGGAACCGGTGGAGGACGCGCTCGCAATCGCGGAGGATCGCCGGCTCGTCCTGCGTCAACACATCCGGCGCGAGACTGCCTTGGTTTTTGCCGATGGCCATGCTGCCGCGGCCGGCATGGAGGCGGATGCCGAGTTCGGCGGCGCCTTCGATGACAGCTTCGAGCGCGACATCGGAGCCGCGCGGGAAGAGATACATCATGTCGTTGGTGGTGGTGCCGCCGGAGAGGAGCAACTCCGCGAGCGAAATTTGCGAAGCGATCTTCAGCGCGTCGTAGTCAAACTGGCGCCACGCGTCGTACAAGCCGGTCAACCAGTCGAACAGTTTGGCGTTTTGCACGGCCGGCAGGCAACGCGTCAGGGATTGGAAGAGGTGGTGGTGGGAGTTGATCAACCCCGGCAGCACGGCGCAGCCGCTGGCGTCGAGAACCGCGTCGGGGACGAAATCAGCAGGAACCTGTGAGACCACTGCGACGATCCGGTGGTCTTCGATGAGGACGTGCTGCGGTGCGCGTGGTTGACCGGGGCGGAGCAGCGTGCCGTTCTTAACGAGCCGTCTCATGGATCTTCTCGTCTATCTCGCGGATCATGGCGGTGTTTTCGCGGATGACTTTGTACTCCACCCAGAAGGCGTAGAGGTTGTAGAGGACGGTGAACCACGAGAACCATTTGTGCCAGGAATAGGCGGTGAGATTGCCCTTGGAAGTATCCACCCACCCGCCGAGCCAGACGACGACGATGATGAGGATGCAGCAGAGGGTGGCGTGGCCGGAGGTCTGGCCTTTGAAGCGCCGCGTGCGGCGGACGTAGCCGGTCTGCGGGTCGTTGGCGAGGTTGTGCGTCTCGACAGCTTCCTTGATGCCTTTGCCGGACCCCATGAAATGCATCATGACGACGGAATGCGTCAGGCACGTGTAGATGCCGGTCAGCACGCCCACGGCCTGGTGTTGCCAATGCCCGGAGTAGCCGGCGATGCCGAGCCAGATCGTGACAGCAAAGAGCACGACGTTCCAGAAAACCAGTCCGAGGAAGATGATGTTCATCTGCAGCATGCCGGCAAGGATAGGTGAGGGGAACCGCGCTTGGCAAGCGCGGCTACATCGCGAGCGCGGCGTGCATCGCGGCGAGTTCTTCGCGGGTCAAGGGCGGCAGGATGCTGGCGGCGGTGTTTTCCTCCACTTGCGCGCGGTTCTTGGCGCCGACGATGACGACGGAGACCGCGACGTGGTGGAGGACGTACTTGATGGCGAGTTGACTGAGCGTGAAACCCGCTTTCTCGGCGATGGGTTTGAGCCGGTCGGCAATCGCGATATCGCGTTCGAATGCGGCCCGCGCCTCGGGTGTCTCGAGCCAGCGATGGCGGATTTCGTTGGAATCGAATTGGGTGGCGGCGCGGTACTTACCGGTCAGTTTGCCCATCGCGAGCGCGCCGCGCGCGATGAACGCGATCCCGCGCGCCCGGCAATAAGGGAGCAGCTCCTGCTCCACGCGGCGGTCGAGCAAGTTGTAGTTCGCCTGCACCGCCGCGAGGCCGCGGCGTTCATCGAACCGCTGCACCATGTCGAGGTCGTTGGTCGAAATGCCGTACGCGCGGATCTTGCCCTGCTTCTGCAGCCGCTCGAAGGCGTCGAGAAATTCCGGCCACCGTTCCGTCCGCCAGAGATGGCACTGATAGAGATCAATCCGGTCGGTCTGCAGCCGCCGCAAGCTCGCGTCGCACTTTTCGATGATGCCGGCCTGCGTTTCGATGAACGTCCGCCGATTCTCTGCATCGCGGTCAAACCCGACTTTTGTCGCGAGGTACGCGCGGTCGCGCGCCCGAGCATCTTGCAAGGCGCGGCCGAGCACCTCTTCGCTGTGGCCCCAGCCATACTGGTCGGACGTGTCGAAGAAGTTCACGCCCAAGTTCAATGCCCGGTGAATCGCCGCGACCGATTGTGCATCGTCCACGCCCGTCCAGCCGTCGGCTTTTCCGTCGAGCACGATGGCCCCGCCGAACTGCCAGCAGCCCAGCCCGATATCGCTGATGCGCCAGCCGGTTCGCCCCAAAATTCGTTCTGCCGCCATCAGCCATTGCGTACTCGATTCAACGCCGGGAAGCAAGCGCGGCTACGGCGCCGCCGGTTCGGCCGCGCGGCGGAAGCTTTTCCAGAGGGACGCCGGCAGGAGGCCGAGGGCAATGATGAGCAGTTGGCTGGCATTGAAGTACATCAGCCAGCGGAACGCGGCGTCCATGAACCCGTAGCTGTGCAGGCCGATGCCGAGCATGTTGGTGCCGAACCACGAGAAGGCGGTGACGATGTTACCGAAGATGGCGAGGTTCATCAGGCCGCGTTCGCGAATCAACCCGCCCCAGCGCGCATGGAGGATCAGGGCGTTCCAGATCACAATCAACAGCGCCCCGTTTTCCTTCGGGTCCCAACCCCAAAACCGGCCCCACGATTGATCGGCCCAGATGCCGCCAAGCACCGTGCCGATGAAGCTGAACAGCGTGGCGAAACACACGATCGCATACACCATCTGCGTCAACGCACGGCCGAGCGTCGTCGTGCCGGTCGGCATGGCCAGCAACGGCGTGAACAGCCCCAGCAGGATGTAGGCAATCCCCAGCCCGCCGGCGACGAACGTGGCGGAATACCCGAGCGTGATCACGACGACGTGCGTGGCGAGCCAGAAATTCGTGTCGAGCACGGCCCGCATCATTTCCATCGTGTCGCCGCCGAGCGCGAGGTTGTGCGCGATCAACAACGTCACGAAGCCGGCCAGCCCCGCTACGGCGCTGCCAAGCCCAATGCGGTGAATGCGTTCGAGGACAAGGCCAAGCACGCACGTGCCCCAGCCGATAAAGATCGCGGATGAATAGAGATTGGTTACCGGCGGCCGCCCTTCGAGCATCATGCGGAAGATCAGTCCGCCGGTGTGGACGACGAACGCGAGGCCGATCAGGTACAGCGCGGCGCGCCGCAACGATTCGGAAAGTTGCGCCGCCAAGCCGTACGTGACCAGCGCGCCGCCCGCCAGCACGAACGCGGCGATGTAGATGATGGTGGCGTGGAGAAAGAGTTTGAGCCGGTTGAAGTAATACTCCGCCCGGCCTTTGGCGACGGCTTGCGGGAACAACGGCGTCAACCACGCCCGGTAATCGGCCACGGCTCGATTGAAGCCGGTCGCGTCGCCGCGGTGATACGCGGCGCCGATGGCCGCGTACGATTCGACGGCGGGAGGAATCGCCCCCGTCTGGATCGCGTCGAGCAAGGCGGTGCCCATGTTCACCCAGCCCTCCGCGTCGGCGGGGTCCGCGGGGGGGATGGTCAGCGGCAGGGCCAGGCGTGCCACCGTGTCGAATTGTTGCGCGAGCGTCGCGAGCGAGCGCAGGGCGTCGCTGTTGGTTTCGCTGCCGGATCGGTGGGCGCGGGCGGCGGCGACACCGGCCGGCAGGGCGGTTTTGTAGTCGGCGACCAGTTGCGCGAAGTCGGTGACGCCTTCGGGTTGCAAGGTGTTCTTGAGTTGCCGGTAGGTCATCGTGGCGTTGCCGAGCTTGAGGATTTGCTGCTGGTACGGCGTGCGGCGGGCGCTCTCGACTTTGGATGCCTGCCGGGCTTGGGTGATGATCTCGTCGAGCACCGGTTCCAAGTCCGTGAAGGGGTAGTAGCGAAGTCCGGATTTCTCGACGCCGCGGTCGCCGATTTTGAGTTCGCTGAGGATGTCGGGATGGTGAATCAGGAAGATCGGGCGTGTGTCGGCGATCGCCGGTTTGAAAAACACTTCCAGCAACCATTCCGTTGATCGCAGCTTGGGCGGATGTTGCCAGAATTTCCAGCCCGGCACCTCCTGCAGCGGCACGTCGCCCGTACTGCGGATTTGGAGGAGTGAATTTTTCGCGACGGAGTCCAGCGGTTGTATCCGGCCATTCATCAACACCGGCAGGCGGCCGAACTCCGCCGTGTCAAACTCACCCGCGCGGCGGGGCAGCAAGACCACCACCATCTCCAGCACAAACACGGCAAGCAACAGCCACGGCAGTAGGCGATACACGGGCTTCATGGTAGCCTCCGTTTCTTGGCGAAGGTCACGAGATGGGAGGTGAATTGGATGAACAGGCCGACTCCGACGAGCACGCACGAGAAATATGGCGTGAGCCAACTGGGATTGCGGACGACCTGGAGCACGGTGCCCTGATCGTCGGTGTCGAAGCTGGCTTGGTAGTATGTCTCGCCTTCGTACCGGAGCGGGTTGTTCATGTAGATCAACACTTCGCGATCTTCACCGGTGGCGGGGCGGCGCAGGCGGACGCGGCTGGAAAAGTTTTTCGGGATCTCCGTGCCCGGATATCGGTCGTGGCGGAACTCCAGCAACGTGACCGTGTACGGCTTGTAGAACCGCGCCTGCCGGAGCGCGAGGTGAAACGCCCGGCCATCCACCGTGACGATTTGCGGCCGGGTGAAGAAGGCCGAGACGACCACCGTGCCGAGCGACCCGCCCGGCGTGACCAGTTCCAGGATTCCCGACGGCATGTCGCGGCGGTCGGTGTGCGTTTCGTGCGGCAGGCTGCGCCACCACAATCCGTTCCCGAACCCGCCCGTCGTCTGGATCTCCGTGTGACCGGGCGTTGGCTTGTCGCTCAAAGAAGAATTGATGAAGTACTGCCGGACCCGCACGGTGAAAGGGAGTGCTTCATGCGTAATGTCGCCGCCGCGCGCGAGCCGCCGATTGGACACGGTGACGACCGTGTCACTGTTCGGCGCAGAGGTGTCAATGATCGCCAACTCAAATTCGCGCGAGGCTTCGGAATAGTTCTTTGTGTCGCCATTCCGCAGGTGCATCGTACTTTCCGTGGCGAACACATCCGTCAGCAACTGGCCGACGAGCAGCAACATCACGCCGAAATGGATGAGAACAATTCCAAACTTCCGCTTGCCGGGCTGGTAGTACCGGAAATGGGCGGCGAAAAGATTCAGCAGCAGCAGCCACCCGATCAGATAGCCCCCGGGAAAAATCGGAATCCGCCAACTCGACCACGCCGGCGTCCAGTAGATCAAAAAGCTGCGGAAGAAATCGTTCTGCGCCTTGTACAAGCCGAGGTTGACCTGCGCCAGCGTGCCCCAAAACACCAGCACCAGACCGAGCGCCAGCAGCGCCACCGTCAGCTTCAACGACGTAAAGATCCGGTAAAGCCGTTCCAGCATGTCAGTATTGCACGGCCCGCACGAATTGCGCGAACGCTTCCTGTTGCGCCGTCACCACCGGCGTGTCGCCCATCAGCCGGTAAAACCACGTCTGCCCGGGGCGTGTCACAATCCACGCCACCGAAGTCACAGTCGCATTGCTCATTTCGACGATGGTAGCGCGTCCCCCGCTCATTTCAACTTCGCGCACCATTCCGGCCAGCTCCGCGGGGTTGACCGGCTCCAAGCCGAGCTGGCCGCGCCACCGATTCACGTTGGCCGCCAATCCGCCGCCATCGCCGGGGGAAGTGCTGATGTTCACGGCGGCCTCCCCGTTGTGCT
>CAZJCX010000120.1:0-2665 GCA_964544425.1 uncultured Verrucomicrobiota bacterium | reverse complement strand
AATCGAACGACTTCAACAACGCGACAAACGCCGGCTTCTCTTTCGCGACGAGCGGCGCATCCCCGGTCATCTTGTAGAACCACGTCACGCCGTCCCGGACCTGAATCGCCGCGAGGATCGTCACATCCTTGCCCGCTAATTCGTAAAACGCGGCCGGCTGTCCCCCGGCCTCAACTGTCTGTGCCGACGCCGTCAACTGCTCCTCCGTCACCGGTTCCAAGCCCGCCTGACCGCGCCAGCGATTCACGTTGCTCAAATCCCCGCCCGCGCCGCCCGGCAACGGTATCACGCTCACATCGGCTTCCTGTTCCGCGCCGCCGACGATGCGAAACGACGCGACCCGAAACTCCGTGCGCGGCAGTTCCTGCCAGCCGGCCGGCGTTGTCCATCGCAACGGCGGTGGCGCGGGTGCGGGTGTTTGACTGGGCGGTGCCGGGGTGGGGGGCGTTTCTTTGGGCACGATATAAACTTGCACGTCAGGGCGGCCACAGCCCAACGCGACGCTCATCATCACCAGCCAAAGATACCGGAGAACATGCACGCCGTGGTTCTATCGGCTGGCGCGCGCTCGCGCAACCGGAATCAGCGGCACGCCACAAATTCGGTTGCATTGGTAAAACCTGTGGCCGGGCCGGGAAGCTGCCGCTACAATCGCGGCATGATGAGAGTGGCCGATTTGACGGCGGTGCGGAAACGGTGGCGGGTTGCGGGGGCGGACCGGGCGGCGTTTTTGCATGGGCAGTGTACGAATGACATCAAGCGGTTGAAACCCGGTGAGCATTGTTATGCGGCGTTTTTGAATGCGAAGGGGAAGATGCGGGGGGATGCGGATATTGTGTGTCTCGACGAGGCGTTCATCCTGTCGTCGGTGGCGGAATTGCAGGCGACGTTGGAGAAGTACGTGATTACGGAGGACGTGACGATCGAGCCGTTTGCCGTGACGGAGCATGCGGTGTGGGGGGCGAAGCCGACCGGCGTGGCGGTCTATGACAACCGGCTCGGCGGTTGGAACGTGATGGGGGGCCAGCCGGTGGGTGAGCGGGTCACGGTTGAAGAGATGGAGCGGCTCCGCGTCGAAGCCGGCGTTCCGTTGTGGGGCGTGGACATGGATGAGAATACGATCCCGGTCGAGGCGGGGTTGGCGGCGTGGGCGATCAGTTACGACAAGGGCTGTTACATCGGGCAGGAGACGATTGCGCGGATCAAGACGTACGGTCATGTGAACCGGCATCTTTGTCAGGTGCGGCTGGCCGGTGCGCTGGCGTTGCGGTATGTGCGCCGAGAGCTTGCAAAGCCGGGCGCGATTGTTACAGTGGGCGACATCCAAGCGGAGGTCATCAAACTATGCGGAAGCTGATTGTATTTCTGGCAACCCTCATCACGGGAGCAAATCTCATGGCGGCAGACACAGATCAAGTGGCGGTGATTGAAACGAAGTTTGGCAAACTGGTGGTCGAGCTTTACGAGAAGGACGCCCCGAAGACGGTCGCGAACTTCATCAAGCTGGCGAAGGAAGGTTACTACGACGGCACGACATTTCACCGGGTCATCCCCGATTTCATGATTCAGGGCGGCGATCCGAACAGCAAGGATGACGACCGCAGCAACGACGGCACCGGCGGTCCCGGTTACACGGTCGAGGCCGAGATCAAGCTCCCGCACAAACGCGGCACGCTCGCGACGGCCCGGCAAGGCGACCAGGTCAATCCGCAGAAGCGATCCAGCGGCAGCCAGTTTTTCATCAATGTGAAGTACAACGACTTTCTCGACGGCGGGTACACCGTGTTCGGTAACGTGATTCAGGGTATGGACGTGGCCGACAAGATTGTCGCCGTGGCGCGCGACCGGCGCGACAATCCAAACGAGAAGGTCGAGATGAAAGTCACCATCACGACCCGCGCGGACGCGTTGAAGTAGCCGCCCACAACGCCGCCGTTTCGTCGCTCCACGCCAGTTGGTAGCCCCGCTCCGCCAAATCCGCGGGCGTGAGTTGGGTGGTTTTCAGTTCCACGATGATGTAGTCCACCCGGTGCTGTCGCAGCAGCCGGTCCCACCCCGTCCCTTGCCGGTAGAAGAAATCGTGGTTCATCTCGAACGTGCTGTCGGGATAAGCCGTTTCGTACCGGCCATCGAGTGAGACTTTCAAGTGCGGGTACAACCGCCACGACGCATAACTGCCCCACCGGAACGGCACGGCCAGATGGCCGGTCGCGCCGGTCTGCTCCAGATAATCCACCGCGCCCACCGGATAGAATGAGGCCGGCGCGACCGGCGTCAGTGTCGCGTGCGGCAGCAACCAGATCGCCACCGCCGCCGCCACCGCCGCGTGCGCGCCCAGCGCCCACTCGATCCGCCACCGGGGCACATGCGGGCCGAGCACGGCCAAAGCGGTCAACCCGAAGAACGGCAGATGCCGCCGGTGCAACCAAGCAGCCAAAGCGGTCAATGCCAGCAAAAGCAAGCCCTCCCGGTTGCCTCGCGCGCGCCAAGCAAGCGCCAACGCGACCGGCAGGAGAATCCAAAACCCCGCATACGGGCCGGTCAGGGTGAACGGCATTCCGCCCCATTCGGCGATCTGCGTCCGGGGATGCAGGATGGCCGGGATCAGGTACGTCCAGAAATCGAGGCCGTACGGGTTCACCAACGTCGCGGCAAGTGAGACAAG
>CAZJCX010000119.1:6508-10164 GCA_964544425.1 uncultured Verrucomicrobiota bacterium | reverse complement strand
TGGCGGCTACGCCTTCCGCCGGCAGTTCGCCGAGGGTGAGGTTGACGGTGCGCTCTTTGCCGTCGCGAACGATCCGGACGGGAACGATTTTACCGGGCGCGGTGTTGGCGACGTGATTGCGGAGTTGTTGGACGTTCTCGGCGACGCGCCCGTCGAAGCTGCGGATGACGTCGCCAACTTGGAGACCGGCCTTGGCGGCGGGAGCGTCGGCGCTGAGTTGGGAGATCAGCACGCCTTGCTGGTCGGCGACGCCAAATTGTTCGGCGAGTTCGGGATTGAGGTCTTGGATGATGACGCCCAGGTAACCACGGGTGACTTTGCCGTCGGTGAGCAAATCGCGCATGATGCGTTGCGCCATGTTGACGGGAATGGCGAAGCCGACGCCGGCAAATTGGCCGACGCTGGTGGCGATGGCGGTGTTGATGCCGATGACCTGGCCGCGCAGGTTGACAAGAGGGCCGCCGGAGTTGCCGGGGTTGATTGCGGCGTCGGTCTGGATGAAGTCCTCATATTGGTCGCGGCTGCGATCAACGCCCATCCGACCTTTGGCGCTGATGATGCCGGCGGTGACAGTCTGCTCGTAACCGAACGGCGCGCCGACCGCGAGCACCCAGTCGCCCACGCGCAACCCTTCGGAGTCGCCCAACTCGGCAGGCACGAGGTCGCGCGGGACTTTGCCCTTGATGCGGAGCACGGCGAGGTCGGTTTTCGGATCGGAGCCAACCAACTCGGCATCGTGCCGGGCACCGCTGGCGAGCTTGACGCTGATCTCTGTCATGTCACGGACGACGTGATGATTCGTCAGGATATGGCCGTCCTTGTCCACGATGATACCGGAACCCATCCCGCTTTGACGGAATTGGCGCTCGCGCGGCTGCGAGCGCCGGTCTTGGGGATTGCCGAAGAACCAGCGGAAGGGAAAATCTTCCCCGAACGGAAGTTGCATGTCGGGCAGTTTCACTGATTTTTCAGAAAAGACCGTGACGACGCTCGGTTTCACGCGCGCGGCCACTTCCGCGAACGTGTCGCTCATCTGCTGCAACGCCGCCACGCTGCGCTCACTGACCGGCTGGATCCCGGCGGTGGGTTCGGGTTGCGCCCGGTCGGCACCTGTGGTGAGCAGCAGGCCGGTGGCGACGAACAAGGCGAGCCCGAGGGTGAGACCAATCGCTGACAAATGTTTCGGTTGCATGAATACTCCTTCATCGCATCAGACGCCGGCGACCTGCCGGGCGTTCAAAGCGAAAATTGGTGATTGGATTCCGCCCACCGCTTTGCCATACTCTGCGGCGTCGGTTCAAGGCTTTTCATGATGAAAACCATGCGTTACGACCGGTGCCAGCTCCCACGGCCGCCGGTGTGTCGCCTCTGCCAACCAACTTCCCGGAGGGTGCCATGATCACACGTCAGCAAGTCACCGACCTCGTGCAATTTCAGAACGGCGAGTTTCTCGTCACCAGTTGCTACCTCAATCTCGACCGCGGTCAAATGCCGCCGCAGACGGTCAAAATTCGCGTGAAGGATCTGCTCCTAGCCGCTCATCAAGAACTGGCCGCCAAGGCCGGCACGCACGCGCAACGCGAGTCGTTGCGCGCGGACTTCGAGCGGATCCAGGAATTTGTCGCCGAGCAAATCATGCTCCATCGCCACAAGGCGCTCGCGGTCTTCGCCTGCACCGGCCATAAGTTTTTCCAGAGCTACGGCCTGCCGCGCCTGGTGCGCAACATTCTCATCGCCGACACCACGCCCTACGTCCGGCCGCTTACCGCCATCCTCGCCGAGTATCATCGCTACGGCGTCGCGCTCGTGAATCGCGTCGAAGGCAAATTCTACGAAGTGTACATGGGCGCACTTCAATCCCGCGGCGGCATCGCCGACGACGTGCCGCGCCGGGTGAGAGACGCCGGTTTTGGCGGCCGCGAAGAACGCCAGAGCGAGCGCCGCCATCTCGCCGCCGTCCAACAACACTACCGGCGCGTGGCCGACGAATTGTTCCGCCTGTTCCGCCGCGAGCAGTTCGACCGGCTCGTCCTCGGCGGCGCGCGCGATGTGCTGCGTGAGTTCAAGGACACGCTCCATCCCTACCTCCGCGCCCGGTGGGCCGGTGATTTTCACGCGGACCTGCACACCGCGACGCCGGTCTCGGTGTTGGCCGAAACCGTCGCCATCGAAGAGCGCATCACCGCCGAGAAGGAACAAGCGCTCGTCGAAGAACTCCTCGCCAAAGCCGTGGCCGGGGTCGGCCGGACGCTCGACGCCGTCGCGCGCGGCGAAGCGCAGACGTTGCTTGTGGACAGCAATTTTGAAATGCCCGGCTTCTCTTGCCCGACCTGCCGCCTGCCGGTGCTGGAATCCGCCGAGTGTCCCCATTGCCACAAGCCGACCGAGCCATGCGCCGACATTGTGGACGAGGTCGTGGAATTGGCGCTCCAGAAAAACTGCCAGATCACCCACGTCCATGGCCGCACCCCGTTGCGCGACTCGGGTCGCATTGGCGCTCTGCTGCGCTACCGGAGTTAAACCGGCGCCAGCCGCCGACTTGGCGGTCGCGCTTGCCAAGCGGGGGCGCGTTGTTATACTGCCGGTCATTATGGCTGTGCTTGCGAACAAATACGCCGACAACGTCGCCGGCAAATACTACGTGGATGACCAGTGCATTGACTGCGATCTGTGCCGCGAGACTGCGCCCAGCAACTTCACCCGCAACGAAGACGGCGGTTACAGCTTCGTGTACAAGCAACCGACCACTCCCGAAGAAGAGGCGCAGTGCAAAGAGGCGATGGAAGGTTGTCCGGTCGAGGCCATCGGCCAAGACGGCGTCGTCACGACCGCTGCCGCCGAATCTTCTTCCTCGCAAACGCAGTGACGCCCTCGTTGCGCAAGCATGTCCTTCGCGAATGGCGGCCCTACGCCGACCACGAGGCGGAGGTCAACCGGCCCGTCGTGAATCCTCTACCCCAGTTGGTGCCACGCGTGATGAAAACGCTCGGTCTCGAACAGCGCCTGCATCAAGCCCAAGTTCTCCACCTCTGGCCGCAAATCGTCGGCCCCGCTGTCGCCAACCTTTCACGGCCGTTTTCCCTCCGCAATGGGCGGCTGGAACTGCGCGTGGATCATCCGGCTTACATTCAAGAGTTGCGCCCGCACAAACCGCTCATGCTCCAGAAAATCGCCGCCCGCGTCGGCACCGGTGTGGTGCGCGACATCTTGTTTCGAGTCGGCTAAATGCGCTCGTTCCTCTTCGCGTTGCTCCTGACCGGCTGCGCCACCGTCCCGCGTCACCGCCCGGTACCGTTTCTCGCCCAAGCACCCAACCAATGCGGCCCCGCCGCGCTGGCGATGGTCGCCCAGTACTACGGTCACGCCGTCGCGCCGGAGCAGATCGCGCCGGACATCTATTTGCCCTCCGTGCAAGGCGTGCTCACGACGGAACTCGCCGACTACGCGCAGCGGTTTCAGTTGTGGACGCGACCGTACCGGGGTTCGTTTGCCGATCTCCGTCAAAAGACGCGCGCCGGTGTGCCGCTGATTGTGCTGGGCCGATTCGGCGAGCGCTGGCACTACTTCGTCGTGATCGAGGCCGGTGACGAAATCCTCGCGCACTCCGACTCCCGGCCGCAGGTCCGTTTTCGCCGCGACGACTTTCAACGCTGGTG
>CAZJCX010000119.1:0-6489 GCA_964544425.1 uncultured Verrucomicrobiota bacterium | reverse complement strand
GCTGGACGTTGCTCGTCTGTCCTCCCGAACGCGCCACGTGGCAGTTGTCGGCGGAGGAGCACACCGATCTCGGCGTGTTCCTCGAAGACCTCGACCGGCTCGACGAGGCGGCGCTCCATTACGAACGGGCTGGCCATCATTTCAATCTCGGCAACATTCGCATGAAACAAGGCCGGTACGCTGAAGCGGCGGAGCAATTCACCAAGTTGCCGGGCGACCCCGACGCGCTGAACAACCTCGCGTGGACGTATCATGAAATGGGCGCGCGATTGGACGAAGCCATCACGTTGTGCCACCGCGCCATCGAGTTGCGTCCGGCCCAACGCGCGTACTATCTCGACACGCTCGGCAGCATTCTTCTCAAGCAAGACCGGCCTGCCGAGGCCATCGCCGCGCTCGAAGCGGCCATCGCCGCCACCACTGACCGGCAAGCAACCTTGCGTGCCGCCATTCAACGCCGCCTCGACGACGCTCGCCGCCGTGTGCTATAAAAAACGCGTGATACGGTCTTTATTTTTCGCTGCTTTGATCGGCGCCGCGGGAATCGGCACCGCATTCGCCCAACGTCCGGTGGACACGCTCACGGACAAACCGTTCGAGAAACTATCCGACCAATCGTTGTCGGACTGGGGCCAGGCCGCGCGGCGCGTCAACGCCGGCAAGTGGCAACAAGGAGAAACGCCGCACTTCATCATCCACTATTTCAAGAGCGGCCAGCGCGTCGCCACTCGTTGCGAGGAGTTCTATGCGGAGATCCGGGAATTCTTCGGCAACCGACCGGATTTGCGGGCCGGCAATAAATCGCATGTGTTTGCGTTTCACGAGGCAGCGGATTGGGAGCGATTCACACCCGTCACAGGCATGCGCAACATCGCCGGCGTGACGCGGCAGCACGAGTTTTTCTATCTGGCCACCAAGCCGGGCGGCGGTTTCGATTACGACGGCAAAGTGCAGGCGCACGAGATGACGCACTTGGTATTCAACCGGTTCTTCGCAGGCCGGATTCCGCTCTGGCTCAACGAGGGCGTGGCGGAATATTTCGGCCAACGCAAAACGTCTACCACCAGCGAATTTCGTCGCCACATGAGCCACGCGGCGGATTATCCGCTCAACCGGCTGTTTGCAGCCACGCAGTATCCCGCGAACGCCGGTGAGACGCGCTCCTTCTACGCGGAGGCCGCCATCGTCGTGGATTTCTTGTCCTACACGGCGGATCGCAAACCGCTCCTTCCAAAATTCGTGGACGCGCTCAGTCAGGGACAGTCGTTGGCGGACGCGCTCGCGCTCTACGGCTACAAGAGCCAGGCCGATTTCGAAGCTGCTTACGGCCGGTTCCGCAAGACGAGGTACAAATGAACCGAGCCCTGATGGCCTTGACCGGCCTGCTCATCATTACCGGCTGTTCGCGTCGCGAAGAACCAGCCACCAAACCCGTCGCCCCGCCGGTACCAGTCGCACCGAGCGGCCTGCCGCCTCTCCCCACCCCAACCAACACCGTGGCCAAAACGCCGGTCGAAGTCGGCGTCTTGGAACAGGAGTACGTCCGCTCGCAGGATCTGTACACCAAACTTACCGTCCTCACCCAGATACCGGAGGCCGACCCCGCGGCGGCACTCGGCATGTTGATGCGGCTGTTTGAGCAAGAAGAAGACAACGAAATGCGCGAAGAGCTCCTCCAGTCACTCCATGACATCGAGGGCCAAACCCAGGCCAAACTCGATTTCCTCACCATCGCGCTCCAGCCCGTCCAGCCCGAAACCGTCCGGCTCACCGCCCTTGATTTGCTGGTGGACGTGGGACACCCCGACGCCATCCCGATCCTCCAAAATTTCCTCGCCGACCCCAGTCCCGAGATCCGGCAAGCTGTCGAGGACGCCGTCGAACAACTCAAATCCGAGTAACGAACCGCCCCGACCGCGGCCATGCCAACCAAGCTCGACAAACGCGCCCTCGTGGACGCCGTGGTCCGCCAACTGAACGAAGAGTTGGAAACGCTGGCCGGTGCCTCTCGCGCCATGCACGCTGACGCCTCCGACGAGCAGAACAAAGCCGAGGACAAATACGATACACGCGGCCTCGAAACCGCTTACCTCGCCAGTTCGCAAGCCCGGCAAGCCACCGCGACGGAGAACGCGCTCGCGGCGTACCACATTCTCAAATTGCCGAAGTTTACCGCTGCGTCCCCGATCGCCGTCGGCGCCGTAATCGAACTCGAATCGCGCGGCGAACGCCTCACCTACTTCCTCGGCCCCAGTGGCGGTGGAATCGAAGTGCGCATGGGCCGCCGCGACGTGCTGGTCATCACGCCTGAATCACCTCTCGGCGGGGAACTGCTCGGCAAGAAAGCGGGGGACCGATTCAAGTTCACCACGCGCGGGCCGGCACAAGATTTTCAGATCATCTCCGTCCGGTAATTCAGACCGCACCGATCGGGATTCCCCGTCCCTCCAAAAACGCCGCCAACATCCGTTTCAACTGCGCTCGATCATACGGCCGCCCACACAGCCGGTGAGCTTCTTCCAACAACGTCGCTTCCGTTCTCCGCACCCGGCCGTCAATCATCACCGCCACCGCCAATACGGCCAAAAACACGTCCCGTTCACGCTCCGTCAGATCACCGGCTGACTTCTGCGCAGACGCCCAAGTCACGCCCTCCTCCGTCGGCGTCACCGCCAACGTTTCCATCAACTGACGCATGAGCAGGTGAAAGTTCGGATCGGCATCGCCGGTCCGCACAACCGCCTCGGCCACGCCCTGCACGATCAAACGCCGACAGTCCGGTCCCAATTCCGTCCGCGACCGGCCGACGAACTCCGCAAGATCGCGCACCGCCAGAGGTCCAAACGCCCGGACGCGCGCCGCGCGCATCACCCACGCCGTCACGACGGCGTTCCACACCGCGTACACCGGAATCGCCGCCAAGGGGATCAACGTCCGCAGCGCCGCCCGGCCCAGCAGCCGCCGCAGCAGGATCCGCACGATGAAGCTCGTTGCCCCCACCTTCACCTTGTACGCCAATGCCAACACCGTCAGCCTCCACCGCGGTGTCCGAGCATACGGATCAACCCCGCAAATCCGCTCGCGGGGATTGGGCAACTCCAACGCCGCTCGCACCAACGCCCGCGCCACCTGTTCGCCCGTCTCATGCCCGGCGACCGGCAAGCCGGCCGCCGCGCTGACATGGCCCGCGCCCCGGATGGCGTTCCAATAGAGAAAAACAATTTCCGCCACACTCACTACCACCACCAACCCGACATAGACCGTCCAGGTCGGCCACTGTTCGCGCCACAATGGAAAATCAAACGTGCCCATCCGTCCATCCGTGAGCACTTCCGCGCCACCCAAAACACCGCCCGATACAACCCCCGCCAGCGCCGCCCGCACCAACGTCCAACGCTCCAACCGCCGCAGCCGGTCGATCTCGCCGTTCGCCAACGGATGCACCGCCCACGCGTCACAACGGTTCCACCGGCGCAACTCGTGCAGGCCATAGCGCTCCAAGAAACTCGGTTGTGGGTTCTCTGCCACGCGCAATCAGATGATGAGCCGGACTACCAAGTCGTGTCAATGACCGCGCGACGTTGAATTCACCCGCCACGAAATTGGCTGGACCCGGGCTAGATCCGGGCGCGGAGCATCGGGTGGTGGTAGTTGACAGGCATCACGTTGCCGCTGCTGTCGCGCGTGCCGGGCGGCATGTAGTGAATCGCGTAGGCGCGGCGCTGCCGGTCGGTTTCGTTGGGTTGGGTGTAGTGCAGCGTCTGGCAGTGATGGAACATGATGCCGCCCGCCGGCAGGTCCACCACGACAGCTTCCGATTCATCCACCTTGGTCTCGACCAGCGCGTTGGTCGTTTGCGCGGGGTCGTGCCAGACGGGTTTGAGATGGCTGCCGGGAATCACCTGCATCGCGCCGTTCTCGCGGGTGACATCGTCCAGCGTGAGCCAGCATGACATGAGCGTGGCCGGCCGGGCTTTCCAGTAGGCGTTATCCTGATGCCAGTAGACCGGCCCGCCGTGCCGGGCGGGTTTCCAGAGCGCTTGGTCGTGAAAGAGCATGATGTTGGAACCGATGAGGTCTTCGACGAGGTCCAGGACGCGCGCGTCGTAGTTGAGCTTCGCGAAGAGGACACTGCGCTCGCACATGTTGATGATCTGGAGCATCCGTTGCTTGGCGGGTTTCCGGTTCGCTTCATCCACGCCGCGGCCGGCGGCCAAGTCGGTGAGCTGGCCCGTCTGGTTGGCCTCGGCGAAGACGCGATCATACTCGGCCCGGTAAACGTTGATTTCGTCGTCGGTCAGGATCTTGCCGACCCGGAGGTATCCGCGTTGCCAGAAGAAGTCAATTTGGTCTTGAGTCAGTTTCACGGGTCGCCGCTGTTCTGGTAGCGGAACCGAACGATACGGTCAAGGTGATGTTTTGTTGGACCGCGCAACCGGGGCGATGGCGGTCGCGACCGAAGCCGCGTCCGCCGAGACACGGTCCTCCGCAACGGCGCTCCCAAGAGGTGGACGGGAAGCTCGCCAGACTTTTCGGTTTCCCTGTGGAATGTCTATTCGGCAGTTTGTGTCATCAGCCGCTGCACTGTTTCCAAGGCGGCGCGGGCGCGGACGTTGCCGGGTTCCAGTTCCACCACCACGGCCAGGTGCCGGGCGGAATCGCGCCACCGTTTTTGTTCGGCGCGAATCATTGCCAAGTTGAAATGTGCATCGGCCTGCCGGGGATTCAACTTCACCGCGTGCTCCAAATGCGGCACCGCTGCATCCATCCGACCGGCTCGCACCAACGCCACGCCGAGATTCGTCAGCGCCCGCGTGTTTTGCGGACGCTTCGCCACGGTGTCGGTCATGATGGTAAGTTCGGTCCGGTAATCCCGATTCCGCACCCACGTCGCGCAGGCGAGCACCGCTGCCATTGCCACCCACAACCACCGCGTCCGCAACGTCCACGCCACCGGCACGATCACCGCCAGCAACGGCAAGTACATCCGCCGCTCCGCCGCCAGCTCGCTTGCGATCGGCAACACGCTCGACGTCGGCGCCAAAATCAGAAAGAACCACGCGGCGAAGAATCCCCATCGCGGTTTCCGCCAGGCCAGCCATCCGCATGCCACCACCAAGACCGCCACCACTGCCGCCGGCCACGTCACGCCCGTCGCGATCGGCCAATCGTCATAATCCACCACCAACGGATGCGGCCACACCGACAAGCGCAGGTAGTGCAAGATCACCCCGCCTTGCGTGAACAGGTATTGCCACCAGGTCAGTTCCCGGAAGTGAAACCCCACGGTCTCCGACCGCGCCCCACTCGCCACCCAACTCGCCAGCACCAACCACGTCGCCGCCAGCCCGGCATAGTACGGCTTGCGGGGCCGGTCGCTCTTCGCGCTGCACGCCCGGTCAAACAACGCGACCACCACCGGCGCGACCACCATTGTCTCTTTGCACAACATCCCCACCGCGCACGCGACGACCGATCCCACATGCCACCGGCGCACGAAGCAATACAGCGTCAGCAGCAGACAAAACCCAAACAGCAACTCCGTCCGCTGCGTCACATAATTCACGCTCTCCGTCACCAACGGATGCACCGCCCACAGCGCCGCCACCGGCAACGCGAGGTCGCCGGTGATTGTGGGAGCGCCCTGCCGGGCGCGACCATCCTCAACCCACCGCACAAGCCCCAACACCAACCAGACATTCGCCAAGTGGATCGTCACATTGACCACGTGATAGCTCCACGGCTGCAATCCGCTCACCGCGTGGTTCAACGCCAGTGTCAGCGCCACCACCGGCCGACCGGCCACCGGACTTTCATCTGGCGCATCCCACGCCGTGCGCCAGTCGCGCAGGTGCGGGTTCTCCACAATCGCCGGGTAGTCGTCGAAGAAAAACGCCCCGGAGAAACTATTGCTGAACGCCGCTAGCACCAACACCGCCAGCGCGACCGGTTGCCACCTCCTTGAATCCATCGCGCGCATCCTACCAAAGGACTTGCCGGCGCGCCCGCAAATCTCTAGCGTGATCCGCGTGATTGACATCACCAGCGACGAGTATTTCATGGGTGAAGCACTCCGGCAGGCCCGGCTTGCGTACGAGAATGATGAGGTGCCCATCGGCGCGGTTATCGTCCGCAAAGACAACATCATCGCCCGGGCCCACAATCAGGTCGAACTCCTCAAAGACGCCACCGCCCACGCCGAAATCCTCGCCATTACTCAAGCCGCCCACACGCTCGGCGACTGGCGGCTCGACGGCTGCACTTTGTTCGTCACCAAAGAACCTTGCCCGATGTGCGCCGGCGCGCTCACGCTCGCGCGCGTCCAACGACTCGTCTTCGGCGTCCGCGACGAGAAGTCCGGCGGTGCCGGCACCGTCTTCAACATCCCCGGCCACGGCGGCCTGAATCATGTCGTCGAAGTCGTGCCCGGACTGAAAGAACCCGAAGCGCGCGACCTGCTGAAAAGTTTCTTCCGCGCCAAACGATCAA
>CAZJCX010000118.1:6718-10173 GCA_964544425.1 uncultured Verrucomicrobiota bacterium | reverse complement strand
GTGGGCGGCGATTTGGTCGTCGCAGTCGTCGCGATTCCAGCGAGCTTGAGGCGGCGCTTCGTCCGCACCGTGCCCACCGCCTTGACCAGGTCGCAGTCGTCGCGATCTAGGTGGCGTTCGGGGCGGACGGCTCGGAGAGCCGTCCCTACCCACCGGTCGTCTGCACAGGCGGTGGGCTGCGGTGGCTGTGGTACACTGCGGGCGTGATGGGGAGGCGGATGATGATTTATTTGTTGCTGGCGGTGGCGGGGTATGTGGGGTTGTGTTTGTGGGTGCGGTGGCGGGAGCCGCGGATGATTTTTTATCCGGAGAAGCGGTTGGCGGTGACGCCGGATAATATTGGGTTGGCGTACCGGGATTTGGAGTTGGTGGCGAGTGATGGGGTGCGGGTGCATGGGTGGTTTGTGCCGGCGGGGGTGGGGAGGAGTGGTGAGGATGAAGGCGGCGAGGACGGGCGTGCCGTCGGGACGGCGGTCGCTGCACGGAGGGCGGTGACGGTGTTGTTCTTGCACGGGAATGCGGGGAACATTTCGCATCGGTTGGAGAAGTTGACGATGCTGCATGAACTGGGCGTGAATGTGTTGTTGTTGGATTACCGGGGCTATGGGCGGAGCGAGGGGGAGCCGTCGGAAGCGGGGACGTACCGGGATGCGGAGGCGGCGTTGGCTTGGTTGATGGCCGGGCCGGAGTCGGTGGATCCGGTGGCGGATGTGGTGGTGTACGGGGAGTCGTTGGGGACGGGGGTGGCGGTGGAGTTGGCGGTGCGGCAGCGGGTGCGGGGGGTGATTTTGGAGGCGCCGTTCACTTCGATACCGGATGTGGGGCAGCGGTTGTTTCCGTATTTGCCGGTGCGGTGGATTGCGCGGACGCGGTACGAGAATTTGCAGAAGATCGGGCGGATCAACTCGCCGTTGTTGATTTTGCACAGCCGGGAGGATGAGATTTTTGGGTTGGCGCATGCGGAGCGGTTGTTGGCGGCGGCGGCGGAGCCGAAGCGGTTGGTGGTGTTGGCGGGGGGACATAATGATGCGTTTTTGGCCAGTGTGGACGTGTACCGGGCGGCGTTGCGCGAGTTTTTGGCGCGTTGAAAAAGCTACTTTACAGGCCGGGGAGCGCTCCCTATACTGCGCGCGCCTTCATTCAGGAGGCGTTACGGAGTTTGAGATTCGATGATCACAGTTGATAAGAAGAACGAGATTACCAAACAATTTCAGTTGCACCCGAAGGATACGGGTTCGGCGGATGTCCAGGTGGCCATCCTGACCGCGCGCATCAATGAGTTGACCGAGCACTTGCAGTCGCATGTGAAGGATCACAGCTCGCGCCGCGGTCTGCTGAAAATGGTCGGCGAACGGCGGCGGTTGCTCGATTATCTGAACACCACCGACACGAAACGCTACCAAGAACTCATCAAGAAACTAAACCTCAGAAAGTAAGGCTGGGCTGAGGACAGGTGGATTGATGGACTGAAATCGGACGATCCCGCCACGCGCGTGGTCGTCCGATTTCATTCCATTAGTCCTTTCCTCCCGCCCTGCCGCAATAGGAGTCCATCATGTCGCAGAAAGTTACCTGCTCCATCGGAGCCAACACCCTCACCATCGAAACCGGCAAACTCGCCAAGCAAGCCGATGGCGCGGTCACGGTCCAGTGCGGCGAAACTGTCGTGCTCGTCACGGCGGTTGCCAGCACCGGCACGCGGGACTCGCTGGATTTCTTCCCGTTGACGGTGGATTACCGGGAAAAAGCGGCGGCGGCCGGCAAGTTCCCCGGCGGTTATTTCAAACGCGAAGGCCGTCCCACCGAAAAGGAAATCCTCACCGCGCGCATGGTGGACCGGCCCTGCCGGCCGTTGTTCCCGGAAGGGTTTTACAACGACACGCAGATCATTTCGATCCTGCTCAGCACCGACGCGGAGAATGACCCGGACATGCTCGTGATCAACGGCGCCTCCGCCGCGCTCAGCATTTCGGACATCCCGTGGCACGGACCGCTCGGCGCGGTGCGCGTCGCGCGCGTGAACGGCCAGCTCATCGCCAACCCCACCCACGCGCAGCGCAAGGATAGCGATCTGGACTTGGTGTATGCCGGCAGCGAGAACGACCTCGTCATGATCGAAGGCGCGGCAAAGGAAATTTCGGAGGCGGAAATGATGGCGGCGATTGCCTTCGCCCACGCCGAAGTCCGCAAGATCATCGCGGCCATCCGTGAGTTGCAGAAACTCGCCGGCAAACCGAAACGCGAAGTGAAGCTGTACACCGTCCGCCCCGATGTGCTGGCCGCCGCGCGCAGCATCGTGGGGGGCGACATTCTCCCCGCCATCCTCACCCCCGGCAAACTCGCCCGCGAGAAGGCTGTCAGCGCGCTGAAGGAAAAAGTGAAAACCGGGCTGACGGAAAAATTCCCTGACGTGACGGACTTCGAGGTGCGCGAGGCGTTTTACAAAATCCAGTATGAAGCGATCCGGACTTCGATCCTGAAGGATGGCAAGCGGCCCGACGGTCGCGGCGCGAAAGATCTCCGGCCGTTGCGCGGCGAGGTCGGGTTGTTGCCACGGACGCACGGCTCGGCAACTTTCTCGCGCGGCGAAACACAGGCGCTCGTGTTCACCACGCTCGGGTCGAAGTCGGACACGCAGGAGATGGACGGCTGGACGGGCGGGCCGACGGAGAAACGGTTCATTCTGCATTACAACTTCCCGCCGTTCAGCGTCGGCGAGACGGGGCGCACCGGCTCACCGGGTCGGCGCGAAATCGGGCACGGCGCCTTGGCGGAGCGGTCGCTCGAACAGGTCATCCCGCCGGAAGCGGATTTTCCCTACACCATTCGCGTCACATCGGAAATCATGGAGTCGAACGGTTCGACTTCGATGGCGTCGGTCTGCGGCGCGACGTTGTCGTTGATGGATGCGGGCGTGCCGTTGACGGCGCCGGTGGCCGGCATCTCGATCGGGTTGTTCACGGATGAGACGACCGGGAAGGCGGTGACGGTGACGGACATCCTCGGTTCGGAAGATCATTTCGGCGACATGGATTTCAAAGTGGCCGGCACCCGCAAGGGGATTACCGGATTTCAGACGGACTTGAAACTGACCGGCTTGAGCCACGCGCTGGCGAAACAGGCGTTCGAGGAAGCGCGCGAGGCGCGGTTGAAAATTCTCGACGTGATGGCGCAGGCGATTGCCGAACCGCGCAAGGAGATGTCGAAGTACGCGCCGCGCATCACCACGATCAAGATCAACCCCGAGAAGATCGGCGCGGTCATCGGGACGCAAGGCAAGGTGATCAAAGGGATCGTGGACGCCACCGGCTGCCAGATTGACATCGAGGATGACGGCACGATTCAAATCTTCTCCAGCAACGCCGAGGCCGCCCGCGCCGCGCAGGAGCACATCGAGGCCATCACGGCGGAAGTGGAAGTCGGGAAGATTTACCGGGGCAAAGTCGTTGGCATCA
>CAZJCX010000118.1:4675-6701 GCA_964544425.1 uncultured Verrucomicrobiota bacterium | reverse complement strand
TTCGTCGAGGTCCTGCCCGACCGTGATGGGCTGCTCCATATCAGCGAAATGGCTGATCACCGTGTCAATCGGGTGGAAGACGTCGTCAAGATGGGCGACGAAGTCTGGGTGAAAGTGGTCGGCGTGGATGACCGGGGCAAAATTCGCCTGAGCCGCAAAGCCGCGATGGCGGAAAAAGACGCCGAGGCGAAGCAGTAACCGGTGGACTCGCCGCTCGGCCTGTAGCGGCGCTCTGTGAGCGCCGCTGAAGACAGTAGTAGCAGAATGGCGGCGGTCATAGACCGCCGCTACAACGCCCGCCTGACGAACGCGGGTGGTTCGTCAGGCGTGTGAAAGTTGTTGTCATGTTCGCAACGACATTTTATATAACAAGCCGTGTTCCCGTTACCGACACGCCCGCCTAATCGAGGAGATACCATGCACCTTTCATTCTCGCGCCCTGCGCGCATTCTAGCTCTCACCGCCGTTGTCACGCTCGCTGCGGCGAGCGTCGCCTTGGCTCAAGACGCGGCCGCCCCGGCGGCGGAGGCGGAGAAGATCAAAACGACGTCCGCGTGGGACATGATCAAGCACGGCGGTCCGTCGCTGGCATTGCTGGGCATTTGCTCCGTGGCGACCGTCACGCTGATCATCGAGCGGTTCATGTTTTACCGGAAAGCCACCGGTAACACGGACGAGATCATCAACAAGATCAAACAGGCCGGGACGATGAGCGAGGCGCTGGCCGCCATCGAACACGCGCCGGGCATCTCCGGCAACATTTTCCGCCAGACGCTGGCCGCCGCGCGCGACGGGTACGAGCCGGAGCAGATTGAGCAGTTGGCGCAGGGGTATGTGACGAAGGAACTGATCAGCATGGAAAAATTCCTGCCCCAGCTCGATACGTTCGTGACGATGTGTCCGCTGATCGGACTGGCCGGCACGACGCTGGGCATGATCAAGTCGTTCAGCATCGTCGCCGCCATCGGCATGAGCGACCCGACCAAGCTGGCCGGCGGTATTTCGGAAGCGCTCGTCAACACCGCCGCGGGGCTGCTCGTCGCGATCCCGGCGTTGTTTGCCTACAACTGGTTTACCGGCAAGAAGGAGGCCATCTTGATGGACATGGAAAAAGGTCTGTCCGAGCTGATGGTCATACTGAAGTCGTCCGCCGGCGGGCACTAATCGGATTCGGCCATGAAGTTGAAACGCCGCAGGGTCAAACGCGGGCGCGTGGAGATCATCCCGATGATTGACACGATCGTCATCCTGCTGATTTTCTACATGACGTTCTCCCGGTTCGCCGACGCCGCGAAGGAAGGGAAGATCGAGTTGCCCAAGACCAAAGCCGGCAACACACTGGAGATCGGCCCCGGTCAGGTCGTGGTCAATCTCCTGGAATCCGACCTGATCTCCGTGGATAAGACCGAGTACAAGATGAACCAACTGACGGCGTTGCTCCTGCGGTTCAAAGACAGCCTGCCGCCCGACCAGCGCGCCACCGTCATCCTCCGCGCCGACCGGGAGAAAGTGGCCTACAAGGATTTGAGCGATTTCATGAAGATGTGCGCGAAGGCCGGCATCGTGGACGTGACTTTCGCCACGCTGGAGGGAGCGCCGTGAAGCTGAATCGGCGGCACGCGAAACGCGGGCGCGTGGAGATCATCCCGATGATTGACACGATCTTGATCCTGCTGATTTTTTACATGAGCTTCTCGCAGTTCAAGGTCGAGGAACGGCGGATTGACGCGAACTTGCCGGTTTACAAAGCCGTGGCTGCCGGTGCTGTGTCGGAGGAACTGGAGTACACGCTCCACGTCAAAGACAAAGACACCATCGTCGTCAACGGCGGCGCGATTCTCGACGCCATCAGCCTGCGCGACGCGATGCTCACGCTCGCCAGCATCGGCCAGAAAGTCCGCATCGTCATCGAAGCCGATCCGGACACCGTGTACGAAGACGTCATCGCCGCGCTCGATGCCTGCGCGTTGGCGCAACTGACCAAGGTGGCGTTTCGGCCGCTCGCGGAAGCGCCGGCAACCCCATG
>CAZJCX010000118.1:927-4610 GCA_964544425.1 uncultured Verrucomicrobiota bacterium | reverse complement strand
GAAAGCCCCCACGCAGATCGCCTTCGAACAAGGCGAGGAACTTTACACGGCCGGCAAGTTTGCCGAGGCGTTGGCGGTCTTCTCCGAATTCGAACCTGGCAAGAAACACTCGTTCAGCCTGTTGGCGCCGCGCGCGATTTACTTCGCGGGCTGGTGTCTGATCGGGTTGAACCGCACCCCCGAGGCGCTGGCGAAATTTCAGCTCATCGTGGACAAGTTTGCCGACCGGGATGTCGCGGCGGAAGCGCTGATCAAAGTCGCCGAATGTCACCGGGACATGAAGAACATGCCCCAGGCGCTGCAGACATACCGGGCCTTCCAAAAGAAGTTTCCGCAAAGCGCGTTGCTGCCGCAGGCGTTTCTCGGCGAAGCGTGGGTGCTCTACCGGCAGGGCGAGCTGGGGCCCGCCAAGAACATCGCCGGCCGCGTCTTCCGCGACTTTGGCAACAACGCCAGCGCCCGGCTCGATTCCCTGTTCCTGCTGGGCCAGATTTTCACCGACGAAAAGAACTTCGAGGAAGCCCGCAAAGTTTATGAGGAACTGAAACGCCTGCGCAACAACCCGCGTGTCAGCGCTGCCCTCTACCTCGCGGCCGACTCGCTCTACAACAACGCGGAAAAACTCAAGGCCGGTGCCCAGTCTCAAGCAGCATTCCAGCAGTACGAAGATTCCATCCAGTATTTCGAACGCGTCGTGTCGCGCGACTCGCTCGTCGCCGACATCCAAAAACAAATCCGCGCCCTGCGCAGCCGCATCGCCCGCGCCAACCGCGAGCAACGCGAGGCCATTCAAGCCCGCGTCGAGGAACTGCAACGGCTCATCACGGATGTCAACCGCCAGGAAGATTACCGGCCGCTGGCCCTCTTCCGCATCGCCAACGCCTACCAGTCCACCGACCGGCCCGAAGAAGCCAGCCTCGTCTACCAACATTTCCTCCGGCTCTACCGGGAATCCCACAAAGAACTCGCCGCCCAAGCCCACTTCGGCCTCATCCAAACTCTCAACCTCCGCGGCCAGGCTGAAAAGGCAAAGATCGCCACCGACGAGTTTGAGAAACAGTTCCCGGATATGAAAGGCAAAGACATCGTCCTGTATGCCAAATTCCTCAAGGGCGATTCCGAGTTCAAGACGCAACAGTTCGATGCCGCCTTGGTTTCGTTCCAAGACTTCCTGAAGACCAGCACCAACGCGGATCTCAACCAGACCGCCGAGTTTTATATCGCCGCCTGCCAGTTTGCGTTGGAAAAGTATGAAGCGGCGCGCGACGCGTTTGCGGCGTTTCTCCAAAAACACCCGCAATCCACGCTGCTGCCCGACGCCCAATTTCGGCTCGGGCGCAGTTATTTCGAACTTTCCCGGACTGACCGCGGCGCGGAGAAAGCAACCCGGCAAGCCAACCTCGCCAAAGCGGCGGAGTTGTATGAGACCGTTCGCTCCGCCAACAAGAAGCCGGAACTGCTCCCCGACCTCACCTTTCAACTCGGCTACCTCTACTCGTTCCTCGGCGAGTTCGATCCGGCCGCGTACGAAAAATCCGCCACCGCGTTCCGGACCTACGCCGACAAATGGCCCACCGAGCCGCTCGCCGCGGAGGCGCTGTATCAACTCGCGCAATCGGTCAACGCGCTCAAGAAATACGACGACGCCATTGCCGCCCTCAAGCAGCTCGTCGAAAAATATCCGGCTGACAAACTCGCACCGTGGGCCGCCTTTGGCATCGGCGCCGCCCACGCCACCGCGAATCGTCCGGACGACATGATCGCCGCCCTGCGCGCGTTCATCGCCCAATTCCCCACCCACGAAAAAGTCGGCGAGGCCCACTACACCATCGGCCAAAATTACGAGAACCGCGGCAAGATTCCCGAAGCCATCGCCGCCTATCAGCAATTGGTGGACTTCGCCGCCAACGCCGCCGAGAAAACCGACGCGCTGCTCAACCCGGCCACGGCCGCGCAAATCCAACTCTCCAACCTGCTCGTCAAAAGCCGGACGTTCGACGAAGCCGTTTCTGGCTGCGTCGAGTTCCTCGGCAAGTTCCGCGACCATCCAGTCGCCGTTCGCGCCATCATCACCCAACTGGCGGCGATGTACCGGGGCAACAAGCAAATTGACCAAGCCCAAGCCAAATTGTCGGAACTGGCCGCGCAGTACCAACAACACAGCGATGTCCGCATCTCCGTGGGCACCGCGTTGGTGGACCTCGCCACCGCCAAGGGCGACCTTCAAGCCGCCTACGGCGCGGCGCTCAAACTCAAAGTGGATCCCGCCCAGGACAAACTCACCGCACTCAGCTACATCGCGATGGGTAGCACCTTCCTCAAGACCGACCATCCCGCCGACGCGCGTGACGCCTTCCAAAAAATGCTCGCCGCTTTTCCGAATGACGAGCGCAACACCCCCGTCGCCCTGACAGGCCTCGGGACCGCCCTGCTCAAACTCAACCAAACCGCCGAAGCCGAAACCCAACTCCGCAAGGTGCTCGCCGAGCATCCCCGGCACGTCGCCGTGCAAGGCGCCCAACTCGGTTTGGGGCAGATCGCCGAGTCGCGCAACCAACTCGACGACGCCGTGCGCGCCTACGAAGCGGCCGGCGCGCGCACGGCCCGCAACGAGACCGAACAGGAGGCCGCGTTCCGACTCGGCACGCTATTTCACCTGAAGAAAAACGACCCCAAAGCTGCGCTCACGATGTATGGCCGGTTGCTCCTGACCAATAGCCCGCTCGCGGAAGAAGCCGTGTTTCGCTCCGCGCAATGCCACAAGGCGCTTTGCCTCGGCGGCGAACGCAGCGCGTGCGAAGTGGGGCGGCGCAGTTTTCAGTCGTACCTCTCTCGGTTCAAGACGAACGGACGATTTTTGACGGAAGCCCAGCAGGAACTCAACGCCCTGCCGCCTCCACCCCCGCCACCGGGGCGCTGATTTTCCGATGTACTCCTGATTCTTTCGGTTGTATCGTCCCGGTGGAACCGGTAGGCATCGGACGGAGGACTGAATTATGAAAGTGATCACAAACAACTTCCTCGCGTGGTTGATGGGGCTGACCACCATCATGCGTTACTTCGTCATCGCGCTGTTGCTGCATGTCGCGGTGTTGGTCGTGCTCGGTTCCATCAAGATCGTGGTCGCCGTGCCGGACATCATCGCATCGTTCACGGGCGCGCCCCTCCCGCCGCCTTCGGACGACTTGCCGGACGACCCGTACGCCGCCTACCGGGATTTTGAATACAAAGGCCCGGAACTCGGTGATGGCGGCGGTCTCGGCGGCAAGGGGCCGGGCGGCACTCCGCTGGCCGGTGGCCAACAGTACAGCGCCAGTATTCAATCCGCGGCGGTGGCGGCGGAAGCGCCGAGCGTCGGCGAAGTCATCGGCGTCTTCAGCGAGGCGGCGACCGCCATCGCCCGCCCCGTTTCGAGCGGTCCCACCGGCGTCGGCACTGCGCCGGTCGGCGGTCTGGGTGACGCGATGGCGGGCGCCGGAATCAAAGGTCCCGGCGGCCCGTGGTTGGGTGCGGGACGAATGGGACCAAAGCGCGCGATCAACCTCAAACAATTTGGCGGCAGTCAGGAAACCGAGCGGGCCGTGCTCGCCGCGTTGCGCTGGTTGAAGGCGAACCAGCAGCCCGATGGTTCATGGCCGCTTCGCAACGATGCCGGCACGGCGCTGGGCGCACTATGTTTCCTT
>CAZJCX010000118.1:0-917 GCA_964544425.1 uncultured Verrucomicrobiota bacterium | reverse complement strand
GGTCATGGCGAAAATGCGGACTCGCCGGAATTTGGCGCGACGGTTCAGAAAGCACTCGAAAAGCTCGCCAAGGCCGTGCCTGCGAGCGGTGACGTGACCGGCACCATGTACGAACAGGGGCTGGTGACTCTCGCGCTCTCGGAGGGTTACATGCTCACCAGCTCGCCGATGTTGCGCGAGCCGCTGGAGCGGGCGACGAAGGTGATCTTGCGCGCTCAAAAAGTTCCGAAGACCAACCCGATCCACACTGGCGGGTGGCATTACAGTCCGCAAGCGCCGACGGCCGACACGTCGGTCACCGGCTGGGTTCTGATGGCGATGAAGTCGGCGAAATCGGCTGGGATCGAAGTCCCCCAAGACCACATGGAACTGGCCGTGCAGTATTTTTGGAATGCGTACCATCCGAACGGTGGCTTTGGCTACAACGGTCCTGGCATGGGCGGCGCCATGACTCCTGTCGGTGTGTTCTGTCAGCAGATGCTCGGCAACGGCAAGGACCGGCGGATTGACAAGGCACTCGACAACATGCGCAAAGACACCATGAACTGGGAGACGGATGGCGGTTGGGCGATGTACCGTTGGTACTACCAAACGTTGGCCATGTTCCAAGGCGGCACGCAGAACTGGGGACATTGGAACAAACTCATGCGGGAAGCGCTCCTCAAAAATCAAAAGGAAGACGGTCATTGGCCGGTCCCGCCAAAGAGCGCCGAAAAGGGACACCTCGGCAACGATCCGTTGGGAGAGAAAGTGTACGCAACGACGCTCGCCACCTTGATGCTCGAAGTGTACTACCGCTACTTGCCGATTTATCAGTTGATCGAGCAGCCGACCACGCCGAAAGCGCCAACCGCGCCGGGCACAGCGGCGAAGAGCTAAGAGCGTGTTTGGAAAGTCACTTTTTGATTCCGGAAATG
>CAZJCX010000117.1:9508-10181 GCA_964544425.1 uncultured Verrucomicrobiota bacterium | reverse complement strand
CCATGAGCGCCGAGTTGTTGCGCCGCTTGGCCGACATTTCGTAGCCGCAGGCTTTACGCCTGCGCGAATTTCCGATAGCGTCCGCTTCGCCATGAGCAAGATTCAGCGCGCCCTCGTCAGCGTCTCCGACAAGACCGGCCTCGTGGAGTTCGTCAAAGAGTTGCACGCGCGGGGCGTGGAAGTGATCTCAACGGGCGGCACGGCGAAGACGTTGAAGGACGCGGGCGTGCCGGTGATCGAAATCAGTGAATTCACCGGCTTTCCGGAAATGATGGACGGCCGGGTGAAAACGTTGCATCCCAAAGTTCACGGCGGCTTGCTGTACGTCCGCGGCCACGCCGCGCACGAAGCCGCCGCCGCCAAACATGGCATCAAGCCGATTGATCTCGTGGTGGTGAATCTGTACCCCTTCGAGCGGACGGTGGCGAAGCCGGGCGTCCAACTCCACGAAGCCATCGAAAATATTGATATCGGCGGGCCAAGCATGTTGCGCAGCGCGGCCAAGAATCACGCCAGCGTGACGGTGGTGGTGGACCCCGCCGACTACCCGGCCGTGCTGAAGGACCTCCAGGAACACGGCGGCAACACCTGCGAAATGTTCCGCTGGAAACTCGCCGTGAAAGTCTTTGAAACCACCAGCCGTTACGACACCGCGATCGCCGCGCATCTGCAC
>CAZJCX010000117.1:0-9445 GCA_964544425.1 uncultured Verrucomicrobiota bacterium | reverse complement strand
GCGCAAGACCTCCGCTACGGCGAAAACCCGCACCAACACGCCGCGCTGTATGGCGAGTTCACCAAACAATTCCAACAACTCCACGGCAAAGAGCTGTCCTACAACAACATTCTCGACCTCACCGCCGCCGCCGATCTGATCGCCGAGTTCGACGACCCGACCGTCGCGATCCTCAAACACACCAATCCCTGCGGCGTGGGCAGCGCGCCCACGTTGGCCGACGCGTGGAACCTCGCCTACGCCACCGACAAGCAAGCGCCGTTCGGCGGCATCATCGCCGTCAACCGCCCGCTCGACGCCGCCATTGCCGGTGCGATCGCCGAAATCTTTAGCGAAGTCATCGTCGCCCCCGATTTCCAACCTGCCGCGCTGGAAATCTTGCAGCAGAAGAAGAATCTTCGGCTGATCAAGCGCCAGACGGACAGCGCGGAGAGCCGTCCCTACCAATTACGCGGCGTCACCGGTGGACTGCTGGTGCAGGACCGGGACACCCGGCTGGTATCCGCGGCCGATTTGAAGACCGTCACCAAACGCCAGCTCACCCAAACCGAGCGGCACGCCGCGCTGTTCGCGTGGCGGGTCGTCAAGCACGTGAAGTCTAATGCCATCGTGTACGCAATCGCCGATGGCACAACCGCCCGCACGCTCGGCATCGGCGCCGGGCAAATGAGCCGGGTGGATTCATCCAAAATCGCCGTTTGGAAGGCCGGAGAGGCGGGCTTGAATTTGCGCGGCAGCGTGGTCGCCAGCGACGCGTTCTTCCCCTTCCCCGACGGCATCCTCGCCGCGGCCGATGCCGGCGCGACGGCGGCCATCCAGCCCGGCGGCAGCGTGCGCGACCCCGACGTCATCGCCGCCGCCGATGGTCGCAACATGGCGATGGTATTTACCGGCATCCGACACTTCCGCCACTGAGAGGAATCATTCATGGACGAGACCCCCAAAAAAACCAGCGCGAAACGCAAAGCCAAAATCCTCGTCGTGGACGACGAAGCCGTCATCCGCTCCCTCGAACGCCACGTTCTTGAAGAACTCGGCCATGACGTCATCGAGGCTGAGAACGCCGAGCTGGCCATCAAACTCGCTCGCGAACACCAGCCCGATCTGATCCTGCTCGACATCATGATGCCCGGCCTCACCGGCATCCAAGCCTGTGAACTGTTGCGCAAGGAACGCGCCACCGCCGAGACCCGCATCCTCGTCGTCTCCGGCCTCGAACCGACCCGCGCTCTGGAGGAAAGCATCATCGCCGGCGCGGACGATTTCCTCACCAAGCCGATTGACACCACCGAACTGGCCGTGCGCGTCCGCTCCATGCTCCGCGTCCGCAACATCCACGACGACGACCGCCGCACCGAGGAATACATCAAAAACCTCCAGTCCCTCCGCGCCAAGTAACCGGCTGGCATCCCGGCGGCAACCTCGCTACCGTATCAGCAGCGAATGAACACGGTGCGCCTCCAAATTGACGGCATGACCTGCGCGGGATGCGCGCGCAACGTCGAACGCGCTCTCACGGGCGTGGCCGGCGTCCAGCATGTCGCCGTCAACTTCATCAACAAGACCGCCACCATCACCGGCGGCCAGCCGGCCGACCTGATCACGGCTGTCGCGGCGGCCGGTTACAAAGCCAAAGTCCCCGCAGCCAACCGCGACACCGAGGAAACGCGCACGGCACGCCGGCAACTGTTCCTCACCGGCGGCATCGGCCTCTTGTTGCTCACCGGCTGGCTGGCCAAACTCGAACCACTCGTCATCGCGGCGCTCGTGCTTGCCGGCTTCCCAATTGTCTGGCGGGCCGGCAAGGCGCTGTGGGCGCGGCGGCTGGATGCCGATGTCTTGGTGGCCATCGCCATTATCGCCGCGGCGGGAATCGGCGAGTTTATCGCCGGTGCCGAAGTCGCCTTCATCATGGCTCTCGGCGAACAACTCGAAGCCTACACCACCCGCCGCGCCCGCCGGTCGCTTGGCGGCTTGCTCCAACTCGTTCCCGCCACTGCCCGCGTCCGCCGCGGCGAACAGGAAGTGGAACTCGCGACGAGTGAATTGCGCGTCGGCGACATCGTGGTCGTCCGCGCCGGGGAACGGATCCCGGTGGACGGCGTGGTTCGCAGCGGTCACGCGACGGTTAATCAAGCGCCGGTCACCGGCGAATCCATGCCGGTCAGCAAGGAAGCCGGGGACGAAGTGTTTGTCGGCACACTCAATGAAACGGGCGCGCTGATCATCGAAGCGCAGCGCGTCGGCGAGGAAAGCTCGCTGGCGCGCATCGCGCAGCTTGTCGAAGCCGCCCAGCAACGCGAGGCGCCCATCCAACGGCAACTCGACCGCCTCGCCGGCTGGCTCGTGCCGGTCATGCTCGCGCTGGCGGCGCTCGTGTACCTGCTCACGCACGACATTCACCGCACCATCACCGTGCTCATTGTCGCCTGTCCGTGCGCGTTGATCCTCGCCACACCGACCGCCGTCATGGCCGGCATCGCCCGCGCCGCCAAAGCCGGCGTCCTCATCAAAGGCGGCCAATACCTCGAAGCCGTCGCGCGCCTCAAGACGATTGTGTTCGACAAGACCGGCACCCTGACCCACGGCCAGCCGGAAGTCGCCGCCATCCGCCGCAACTGCCATCACACCGACTCCGAGCTTGTCGGCCTCGCCGCCATTGCGGAGAAGATGAGTTCGCATCCGATTGCCCGCGCCATTGTCCGCAAAGCCGGTGGCACACCGCCCGACCCGACCTCTTTCACCCCACATCACCGGGGCGTCATCGCCGAACATGCCGGCCAAAAACTCGTGGTCGGTCGTCACGAACTCCTGACCGAACACGCCATCGCCATCACCGGCGAACACCACGACATCCTCGTCGCCCACGACGGCCAGCTCTGCGGCAGCATCGCCGTCGCGGACACCTTGCGCCCCGATGCCCGGCAAGCCGTCGCCGACCTGCACCAACTCGGCATCGAAAAGGTGGTCATGCTCACCGGTGATCAACAGCGCGTCGCCATGAACATGGCCAGCGTGCTGGGCATCCACGAAGTCACCGCCGAAGTCTTACCGGAACAAAAAGCGCAACACATCGAGGCGCTCAAACAACACGGCGCGGTCGCGATGGTTGGCGACGGCGTCAACGACGCCCCCGCGCTCGCCGTCGCCGATGTCGGCATCGCGATGGGCGTCAGCGGCACCGATGTCGCCCACGAAGCCGCCGATGTCGCGCTGATGGCGGATGATTTGTCGAAGATCGCCTTCACCGTCGGCTTGAGCCGCCAAGCATTGCGCCTCATCCGGCAAGGGCTGGCCTTCGCGTTGATCTACAACGTCACCATGGTCACCTTCGCCGGCACCGGCCACCTCAACATGATCGGCGGCGCCATCGCCCACCAATTCAGCAGCGTACTGGTCATCCTCAACGCCATGCGCCTCCTGCGCTACCGGGGCTGAGGGAGGTGCATCACAGGACAACCGCCAGCGCGGCGACGGTGGAGCGCGCGTCCCCCCGAGCAAGAAGCGCCCCCAGCAACAAAACGCGGCCTATCCGCAAGCCAAATGTGAAACGCTGCGACGTGACCCCCGCGAAGCGCGCTGAGAAGCCTCTTAATAACTGATCCCGACACCAAGACCGTTTGTGCCAATGTCCAGACCTGACACTATGTCGTCCCGTAGAATCGCAGCGCGTTGTTCGTGTACGTCACCGCCACGTGCCGCCAACGATTCGACGGCAGATCCGTACCGGCCGGCGCACCGGCGGGATTCGTCACGTGGATGCTGCTTGATGGTTGTGTCCGCATTCTTCGTTCAATTCACTTTGTCAATTGTCAATCGCTGACCCCTTCGATTCCGGCACTTCTTTCTTCCATAGCTCGACGTAGTCCTGTGATTTCTTCGAAAAGGTTTCCCAAGTCGGAAGAGGCAAAGGAGGTGGCTCATCTAAACTGCGCACCATGAAGCCGCTGCCTTGGTAACGGAGTTTGGCCAGACCACAAACTGCCTCATATTTCACTCTCAGATCCTCATCATCCAAGAGGGCGTGTAGTGCTTGCCACAGTTGCGATTTTTCTCCGTCAGTAGTTGTCCCGAACAGACCTCGCATGGCGCGAGCGGCGCTTCTTCTAATCTCCACATCGGAGCACTTCGCGTAATGGCTAATATCCGCGAAGGGGCAGGAAAGGAAGGCAGGAAAGGGGTCACATCTCATAAAGGAAGGCAGGAAAGGGGTCACATCTCATTATTCTGTACGAGGAAAGGAAGGCAGGAAAGGGGTCACATCTCATTATTCTGCGAGAAGGAAGGCAGGAAAGGTAGGAAGGCAGGAAAGGGGTCACATCTCATTATTCTGTAAATCCCGACTGAGTTTCTCGATCTGCTTCCATCGTCTTCTCCAACACTCGCGCTTCTACGCCTCACTCACGCCAAGCGCAACCTGAAACACGCGATCACCCGAAAATATTCTTTGTAGAATTTGTGTGACGCCCCGCGCTGATGCCGCAGTTGATCGCTCTGCTTCAATCTGTCTGAATTCCCCGCTAACCAGATTTCATTGGCGCACGGGATTCGCGCATGGCACACTCAGGAAGCGTGCCGCGCGGTCGCCCGTCGTCGAGTCGGCCGGCATGGCGGACGCGCCCCGCGACGTGGGTCTTTGGAAATGCCAGTTGCAGGAATCCGGGGGCGTCGGCACAATGCGCGGCGTGTCCGACACCATCGTCATCACTGGGCTTGGTTGCGTCACGCCACTCGGACCGGATTTGCCGACGACTTGGCGGCGGTTGATTGCCGGGGAAGCGGCGCAGCAGCCGGTGACGTTGTTTGACGTGGCCGCGACAAGATGCAAACAAGCGGCGCAAGCGGAATTGCCGGCCTTGCGACTGCCGGCCAAGCAACTGCGGCGGCTCACGCGCGGCAGTCGGCTGGCGTTACCGGCCGCGCGCGAGGCGTTGGCGAACGCCGGACTGCTCGATGCCGCGGGCAAATCGGTGGTGCCGTGGTTGCCGCTCTCCGTGAGCACCACGGCGGGCGGGATGACGCTCGGCGAGCAGTTCCTGCGCGACCTCGTCGCCCCACGCCGGCAACCGCACGGCTACTTCCGCGTCGCGCACTACGCGGCGCAACGACAGGTGCTCGACCTGCAACAGTTCCTCGGCTTTCGCGGGCCGGTCACCATCATCGCCAACGCCTGCGCCAGCGGCGCGAACGCCATCGGCCACGCCCGCGACCTGATCCGGTCGGGCCAGACGGACATCGTGCTCGCGGGCGGGTACGAACCGCTGACCGAATTGATCTACGACGGTTTCGATTGTCTGCAGGCAATGAGTCCCGATTGCTGCCGGCCGTTCGACAAGGGGCGCACCGGCTTGATGCTGGGCGAAGCGGCGGCGTTTCTCGTGCTCGAAACGACCGCGCACGCCCGCGCGCGCGGCGCGACCATCCTGTGCGAACTCACCGGCTATGGTCACGGCACCGACCTGCATCATCTCACCCAGCCCAACCCCACCGGCGCGACGTTGATCCGCACCGCCCGCGCCGCGCTCGCCGAAGCCGGCAGCACCCCCGGCTATCTCAACGCGCATGGCACGGCGACGCCGACGAACGACGGCAGCGAAGCGGGGGCGATCGCGGCGATTTTCGCCGGGGCGCTCCCACAAACTGAACCGTGGTTCCCGCGCATCAGTTCCACGAAGGCCGCCATCGGGCACACGCTCGGCGCGGCGGGGTCGGTCGAGGCGGTGTTTGCGATTCAGGCGTTGCGGACCGGGGAACTGCCGCCGCAGTTGAACCTGCGCGACCCGGAACCGGCCGTGGCCGGTCAGTTGGTGCAAGCCGGGGAGCGGGTGCCCGGTCTGGCGGCGACGATGAGCGTGAACTTGGGGTTTGGGGGATCGAACGCGGCGCTGGTGTTTGAACGGCGCGGGCCGGTCGCGCCCGGAAGGGCGCTCCCACAAGGCGGACAACCGGGGTTGGTGGTGGCGGGTACCGGGCTTGTCACGCCGACCGGCAGTGAGCCGACGACGAGCTTGGCGGGGCGTGTGTCGCCGGTGTTTCGTGTGAGCTTGAAACAGGAACGATTGGCGCGGTGGCAGACGGAGGCGCGGTTGCGGCGGGCGAGTCCGATTTCGATTTTCATGGTGGAAGCCGCCCGGCAGGCACTCGACGCGGCGGGGTCGGTGGACTTGGCGCGGCTCGGCATTGTGGTGGCGTACGGGACCGGGGCGGTGGTGTTGACGCGGCGGTTTTACGAGGGCGTGATCAAGAGCGGGCCGCGGTTTGCGAGTCCGAATTTGTTTCCAGAAACCGTTTTCAACTCGCCCACGAGCCATCTCGCCGCGGTGCTCGGCGCGCCGGGGCCTTGTTATTCGCTGATTGGCGACGAGGCCGGCTGGGTCACGGCCATCAACGTCGCCGCGACCTGGCTGGTCAACGGCACCGTCGAACACGCGCTCGTGATCGGCGCGGAGGAATTCGATCCGGTGCTGCTCGATGCGTACGCGAGCGTGCGGTGGTTGCGGGCCGGTCACGTGCCGGCGGAAGGCGCCGGCGCGTTGCTGCTGCGATTGCCACGCGCCGGTGAGCAGCCGCAGATCACCGGCTGGCGGGAAGGGTTTACGTTTCAGAACCGGCGTGAGGCGCGGGAGGCGGCGCGAGATCTGTTCGCCTGTAGGGACGGCTCTCCGAGCCGTCCCTACCCATCAGTGCGCACGGCGGCGCGCAACTGGTTTGCGGCGATTGAGCGCGAGGTGTTGCCGGAGGCGACGGAATCACCGTACCGCGGCGAAGCGTTCGCGGCGTCGGCGGCGTGGCACACGATTCAGGCGCTGCAGTTGCCGGGGCCGGTGTGGCAGCCGGTGTGGGGGCTGACCGGGCAATGTTCCGCTTTGCTTTTGCGGGGCGGTTGACTTAATCATTTTGTCCGCGATGCGGCAAGTCACCTTGGAAGAATTGAAGCAGTTGCTCGTGGAAAACTGTGTCCTGAAAGTCAATCTGAGCGAAATCGGCGAAGCGACGCCCTTGTTTGGACCCGGCAGCGTCGGGCTAGATTCGCTGGATGCGCTGCAGATGACGGTAGCCATCGAGCAGAACTACGGGCTGATCATTCCGGACCCGGCCACGGCTCGCGACGTGTTGAAAACGCTCGGCACGTTGCGCGACTGGATTGCGCGGGAGTCCGCGAAGCAGGAATCCGCGTGACCGAATTTGACGTCATTATCATCGGCGGCGGCCCCGGGGGCAGCACGGCGGGCGCGTTGCTGGCGCGGGCGGGGCGGCGCGTGTTGATTCTGGAGAAGGAGCAATTTCCGCGATTCAAGATCGGCGAGTCATTGCTGCCATTCGGGAATGCGATCCTCGAGCAGTCCGGGGCGTGGGAGAAGGTGCGCGCGGCGGGATTCATCCCGAAACTCGGCGCGGAGTTCACAACCGGCACCGGCGCCTACCGGCAGCGATTCTGGTTCCGCGACGGCCTGTTTCCCGAATATGCCGGTACCTATCAAGTGGAGCGGGCGAAGTTCGACGAGATTTTGCTCCAGCACGCCGCCGATTCTGGTTGTGAAGTCCGGCAGGGTGTGGCGGCATCGGGCGTGCAGCTCGACGACGAAGGCGCGACGGTGACGGTCGCAGATGGGGCGACGGTTCGCGGCCGGTGGCTGATTGATGCGAGCGGGCGGGAGACGGTTGTGGCGCGGGCGTTGCAGGTGCCGCGCGAACGGATCGAGATGCCGAAAAAGATCGCGATCTACGGACACTTCGAGGGCGTGTTCCGGTACGAGGGCGACGCGGCGGGACACATCGTGCTGGTGCGGCTGGCGACCGGGTGGTGCTGGTTCATTCCGTTTGCCGGGACGAAAACATCGGTCGGGCTGGTGACGACGTTGGAGCATTTCAGGCAACTCGGCGGCGAACCGGCAACGGTGTTCGATGCAGTGGTCGCCGACGCGCCGGAATTGTCCCACCGGCTGCGCGGCGCGCGCCGCGTCGGCGAATTGCGGGTGACGAGCGACTACACGTACGGTTACGAACGACTCGCGTTTCCGCGCGCCTTGTTGGTGGGCGACGCGGGTACATTCATTGACCCGATTTTTTCTTCGGGCGTCTTCATCGCGCTGCACTCGGCAGCGCACGCGGCCCGGTTGATCGTGGCGGCAGGCGATCGGCCGCTGTCGGCGCGGGCACAACGCGGGTACACGCGCGAGTTGCACCGGCTCCGCAACATTTACCTGCGCATGATCCGCGCGTACTACGATAATGACAGCTTCGCCGTCTTCATGCAGCCGACGAAACGGCTGAAACTCGTTCAGACTGTGAACGGCATTCTCGCCGGTTATTCCGGGCGGCGGTTTGGGATGTGGTGGCGGTTGGAGTTGTTCCACCTGATCTGCCGGCTGCAACAACGGGTGCGGCTCGCCAAGCCGCTGGATTTTGCCGCGCCCGCCCAAACGCCGGCCAGTTCGTGAACGCGCGCCGATTTCTGCCCAGTCTCGTCGCGGTGGCGCTCATCGTGCCGCTGGCGGTTTGGGCGTTGTGGACAATCCGCTTGCAGACGGAACTGCTGCCGCTGCTGCCGCCGCAACTGGCCAGCGTCCGCGGGATGACCGTGTTCCAATCGGCGTTTAGTTCGGCGCAGGAAGTCACGGTGGTGTTGGCCGCTGATGCCGCCGGGCGGGCCGCCGGGACGGCAGCCACTACACTCCTGGCGGAACGGCTGGCGCAGTTGCCGCAGGTGGACGCGGTGACGGTGCTCGGTGAGGATCGACCGGAGTTCTGGTTGAAATCGGCCGCGTGGTTGCTGGCGAATCTGCCACCGGAGAAATTCGCGGCGGTGCAGGCGCGGCTGCGCGACGAGGCGATTGCCAACCGGCTGGCGCGAGTGACGGAAGAGTTGACCGGGGCGGTGAGCGTGGAAGACATCGCGCGGGTGCAGGTGGATCCGTTGGGGTTGCTGGAGTTCGTGGAGGTGCCGGGCGGGAACAGGAGCGGCGCGCCCGGCGGTCGCGCCCTACCGGGGGTGACGGCGGTAACGGTGCGGGCGAAATCGGCGTTGCGGACGTTTGAGGATTGTCAGCGGTTTGTGGACGCGGTGCGCGGGGTGGCCGGTGAGGCGGGGTTGATCACGGGGCGGCCGGCGTTTGTGGCGGAGTCGTCACGGCAAATGCGGCGAGATATGTTTCGGATGTTCACGGTGGCGCTGGTGTTGGTGGCGGGAGCGTTTTGGTTATTCTACCGGTCGGTGCGGGCGTTGGTGTGGATTCTGGCGTTGCAGACGTTGGCGGTGTTGACCGGAGTGATCGCGGCGCGGGTGATGTTCGGCGAGTTGAACGTGTTGAGCATCGGGTTCGCAGCGATCCTGCTCGGCGTGGGGATGGATTACTGCATTCTGGTCTATCACTTCCACGCGCGCGGCGCGGCCGGGGATGACCGGCAATGGCGGATGTTGCGGCGGGCGATCTGGTTGAGCGCG
>CAZJCX010000116.1:8550-10203 GCA_964544425.1 uncultured Verrucomicrobiota bacterium | reverse complement strand
TGATGACCCGGTCGCCGACGCGGGCCACGGGCGGGTCGCCCGGCGGGGAACCGCAGCCGGTCAGCCCGACGAGGGCGGCGGTGGCGAGAAGGCAGCGCGCGCGCATGAGCCGGGAAGTTATCGGTCATGTGCCGCGACCTAGTGACAGGAAGGTGACAGGTTGGTGTCACCGGATTGTCATGGATTTGTCACTTGGGCGCGACGTGGTCGTGACGTGGGGTGACTACACACGCGGCATGAAATTCTTGTTTTGGAGAACGGCCGGGCTGTCGGCTGTGGTCTGGGTCGCGGGAGTGGCGGCGGCGCAGGCCGTGGAGCCGGCGTCGGTCGAGACCACGCGGATGGTGTTGGGTAAATTGGTGGAAACGCAGCAGATCGTGGCGCGGGAACGGAAGGATTGGCAGCAGGGGAAGGAAATCCTCCAGTCGCGCCTCGAATTGGTGCAGAAGGAGATCGCGCAGTTGGAGGAGAAGTTGACGAGCGTGTCCGCCGGCGTGAAGGAGGCCGAGGAGAAGAAGGCGGCGTTGCTGGCGGAGAACGATGATTTGAAGCAGTCGGCGACGGCGTTGACGCAGGTGATCGGCGGGTTGGAAACGGAAGTGCGCAAGATCACGAAGCAACTGCCGGATCCGCTGCGGGAGCGGATCCAGCCGCTGTCGAACCGGATGCCGGAAGAAGGCAAGCCGACGAAGGTGTCGCTGGCGGAGCGGTTCCAGAACGTGCTCGGCATCCTCAACGAAGTCGCGAAGATGCACACGGAAATCACGCTGGCGACCGAGGTGCGGGCGCTCTCCGACGGCAAGCCGTCGGAAGTCCGCACCGTGTATGTCGGCCTGGCGCAAGCGTACTTTATCAGCGGGCGGGGCGAGGCGGGCATTGGCCGGCCGGGGGCGGCGGGTTGGGACTGGTCGCCCGCCAACGATCAGGCCCGCGCCATCAACCAAGTGATTGAAATCCTCTCGAACAAAGGCCAACCGAAATTTGTGCCGTTACCGGTGAACATCCAATGAAACGCATTCTTTTAGCTTTGCTTCTCGCCGCCGCGCCGGTGGCGTTCGCCAACGAAATGGTGGATCAGGTCGCCACCACCGCGCAGCAGGAACTGGAAAAGAGCATCGCCGCGCTGAACGAGTTGCGGGCGCAGATCGCGGCGGAGAAAGTGCCGCTGGCGGAGCAACTCAACGCGCAGGAAGAGAAACTGACCCGGCTGCGCAAGGATCACGAGCGCGTCACCCGCACGCTCGACGCCGGTAATTTCGAGTTGGCCAACCTGCGCAACGAAATGAAATTCCGCCAGGACGAAATCGCCTACATCGGCAACCTGCTGGATGAGTACATCCGCAACTTTGAGCAGAAGGTGCATGTCGCCGAGTTGCAGCGGTACCAGACGGTGCTCGACGCGGCCAAGCAGGCGCCCGAAAACGCGAACCTGACGCCGATGGAAAAATTCACCCAGCAGATCGAGTTGGTGAAAATCTCCGCCACGCGGATGCAGGAGCTGGTTGGCGGTTCGCGGTTTGCCGGCCAAGCTGTCAGTCCGGAGGGCGTGATTGTGGATGGCCAGTTTGCGATCATCGGGCCGGTGGCGTTGTTCGCGTCGCAGGACGGCCAATCAGCGGGGCTGGCGTTGCCGCAGAGTGGTTCGACGAAGGC
>CAZJCX010000116.1:0-8522 GCA_964544425.1 uncultured Verrucomicrobiota bacterium | reverse complement strand
CGCTGGCGAGTGTTGTGACAAAGGGCGAGGGGTTGTTGCCGCTCGACCCAACACGCGGGGCGGCGTTGAAGGAACTGATCCACAAGGTCAGTCTCGTGGACATCTTCATCCAGGGCGGCCCGATCATGTGGCCGTTGCTGGTGGTTTCGATTCTGGCGTTGGCGGCGGCGCTGGATCGGTTTGCGTTCATCTTCCGCGAAGGCAAGAAACGCGACCCGCGCGCGCTGCAAGGGTTGCTGAAAGTGGAGGAAGGCAACATTGACGAGGCGATTCGCATCGGCAAGACGTCGCAGTTTTACGTGGTGCGGGCGTTGGGGTACGCGCTGATGAACCGCGAGAAGTCGCTCTCGAATGCGTTGCTGTACGCCAACGCGCAGGAACTGAAACGCTTCTCGCGTGGCGTGCCGATCCTCGACACCTCGATCACCATCGCGCCGTTGCTCGGGCTGCTCGGCACGGTCACCGGCATGATGCATTCCTTCTCGCTGATTGGCGGCGACCTCGGCGCGCCGGGCGCGATCACGGGCGGTATCGCCGAAGCGTTGATCGCGACGGCGTTTGGTTTGGTGATCGCCATCGTCGGCCTGCTGCCATTCAACTGGATCAACGCCCGCACGGAGGACGCGCGGCACGAGTTGGATGCGGCCGGCAGCCAACTGGAACTCCTGCTGCACCCCCTCGGCGTTCAATTAAGCCAGGCCACGCACCGGGAGCGGGCGGCCGAAAAAACTGAGGAGCCGTCCAATGCATAGCGGCGGTGGCGGCGGTAAACGGGCGCGGATCGAAATCATCCCGCTGATTGACATCATCTTCTTCCTGCTCGCGACCTTCATCATGGTCTCGCTCTCGATGACGAAGAACATGGGCGTCAACGTCGCGCTGCCCACGGCCTCCACTTCCACGTCGCTCGGCGACCAGCAGCAGATGGACAAGGCGGTCACGCTCTCCGTCAACGAGAAGGGCGAGATTTTCTTCAACAAGGAAAAAGTCACTGCCGGCCAGCTTGGCTACCGGCTCCAGACCTACAAGTCTTCCGTCAAAGAACCGCGCGTCGTCGTCAACAGCGATGCCGGCGCGGATTTCAAACACGTCGTCCTCGTCCTCGACGAAGTCCGCAAGCTCGGCATCACCAAGGTCGGCATCTCGACGGAACGGAAATGACCGGTTCGCTGCTCAAGTTTCTCGGCATCGCCCTCGGCGCGCATCTGGTGCTGCTGCTGTTCGGCGGCCTGCTCTTCCTCAAGAACGATAAGAAAGAAGCGAGCAAGGCCGTCGTGGAAGCAGTGGACATCGTCGGTCCGGACGACAGCCAAGATGACAAGTCGGAGGAGCCGGAAACCAAGGAAGCCGCGGACGAAGTGTCCGAACAGCCGGAAGCCCCACCAGATGCCGAAGAGTTGATCAAGACCCAGACCGCCAGCGCCGCCACGCCCGGTTTGGATGCGCTGAGCTTGAGCGCGCTGGAGAGCGTGTTGAGCGGCGCGGCGGCGTCGCTGGGCGGCAACGACGATTTTGGCGGCGGTGTCAGCCTGCAATCCGGCGGCGTGATCGGCGGCACCGGTCGGGCCGGGCCGCGCGACGAGAACTCATTGGACGCCGCGTTCTCGCTGGCCGATCTCGACCAGAAACCGCGTCCGCTGTTTCAAGCCGCCCCGACGTATCCGCAGGAATTGCGCGCGAAGAAGGTGGAGGGGGTCGTGTACGTTTTGTTCCTCGTGGATCCCACCGGCAAAGTCGTCAATCCGAAAGTCGAGAAGTCGAGCCACGAAGCGTTTGCCCGCCCGGCCTTGGAAGCGATCAAGCAATGGAAGTTCGAGCCGGCGATCAAGAACGGCCAAAAAGTGCAGTGCAAAATGCGCGTCCCCATCCGTTTCTCCGCGAGTTGAGCGATGAACACAACGCCGGCGAGGTTCGCGCTCATTCTTCTGTTGTGGGCAGTCATCGGATGGCGCGCGCACGCCGGGGATCTAGATTTCGGATTGGCGCCACCCGCGGTGCCCGTGACACTCACCAACAGCGCGCAACTGGCTGAGAGCTTGGTGGAGTACGAGTGGCACTACCCTCATGGGATTTATCCGTGGCAGCCGGGTGGATTCGAGGCGGCGGCGGTGTGGTGGACGGATTTTGAGAGTCTCGACAAGGAACTGGCGGTCGTCCGCGACCTGCCGTCTGCCGAGCAGTTCGGTGTCGCGATGTGGCCGGTCTGGCTGTTTTTGCATCGTGACTCAGGTCGAGTTGTTGCCCGTTATCCGTGGAGCGAGACGCGTCTGGCGGAGTTGGCCGCGCTTGACCGGAAGGCCGCGCGGGCGGTGCATGACGGGTTGATCGCTGACTTTGCGGCGCTGCATGGCATGCCACGATCACAGGCGGCGCAGGTCGTTGAGGGGGCGAATGCGGTGATGGGTGATCCGGTGGTGGTGTTGAACGTGTGGTTGGCAGATGTCGGTGACCGGCCGACGTTCGAGAAGAACCGCGCTGAACAGGAAGCGGTGGCAGACGAGAGGTTGGCCAACTCGGTGGCGGAGCCGCAGTTGTTCGCACGGGAGGATGACGGTGAAGGCAGCGGTGGGATGGCGCTGATGATGATGGGCGGCGGTGAGAACTGCGGCCTCACCAACGACGTCGCCGTGTTGGACGCGGCGTTCAGCCTGTATTTCAACGCGGAGTCCAATCTCACCGCTCGCGTGGAGTACTGGTCATGCACCAATCGCTTGTACCGGGTTCGCACGAGCACCAACATGGTGGACTGGGCAACTGAATTGACCCATGTCGGCGTGGACGGCGTCAGCGTCTGGGAAGACAGTGAAGTCACCACCCGCGAGCGGCGGTTCTACCGGGCGACGCAGTACACCTTCACCGGCGACACCGACGGCGATGGCCTGACGAATTGGGAAGAATTTGACGAACACGGCACCGACCTGAGCAATCCGGACAGTGACGGCGATTGGTTGCCAGACGGCTGGGAAGTGGAGCACAGCTACGATCCGCTCGCGGCGAACTGGGACAGCGATTTCGATGAGGACAACATGCCGGATTGGTGGGAGTTGTTCTTCGGGTTGGACCCGGACGACTCCGACGATGCTAACGACGATCCAGACAGCGATACGCGAACGAACTTGCAGGAGTATTACGACGGTACCGACCCGAACGTCGCGCAGCCCGGCGGGACTGCGCTGGACATCATTGTGAATGGCGGCAATGCGTGGGCCACTTCGACCAACATTACGCTGCAATCGCTGGCGGTTCCGTACCCAAAGCTAAAGGTCAGCCACGCGCCAAACATGACCAACGCCACCACCTTCATCAACACACTCGAGCCGGTCAGCTACACGTTGCCCGCCAACGGGGACGTAAACTATTATTTGTACGTGCAGTATGCCAGTTACAACGGCACGGCCATCGGCCCGGTGTTGTTCAAGACGCTGACGTTGGACACGCGTCCACCGTTCGTCGAGATCACGGGACCGACCACCAGCACGAACGGTTCGGGTAACCAAGCGTTCATCCATGTGCAGGCGACAGTGTATGATCCGGCGCCGACGGGCGGCGTGGACGTGACGCGACCGCTCACGACATACATGGACGGCGGGCTGATCGGGCGGCAGGGCACGCAGGTCGAGGAGCCGCGCTGGCCGGTTGTCATCGGCACCAACGAAATCCACGTCGTGGTCATTGATCAGGCCGGTCAGAGCAGCAGCGACACGCTCACGTGGATCGTGACGACCGCGGGCGACACCAACGCGCCGGCGGTGACGAATCTCAACCTGGTAGCCGACACCGGGCCGGGCGCAACGGGCGCGGTGACGGTGCCGGACTGGCCCGATCTTTGGGTGCAAGGCGACTTGGCGGACAGCAACGCCATCGTGACCGCGGCAGTCAACGAGCGCGCACCGATCATGTTGAACGTCATGGGCAATCAATTTGGCCAGTTCGTGCCGCTGGAGTTCGGCACCAACGCGCTGGTCATTATCGCCGCCGACGCAGCCGGCAACGCCACCTCCAACACCTACAACGTGGTGCGGAGTGACCGCTTCCACGTGGCGATCACCAATCTGGTTTTTGGCGTGTTTGCCAACGGTCAATCCAACATTGTCAGCGGCTACGTCAGCGCGAAGATCGACGAAGGCGCCGCGGGCGAAACGAATCTGGTGAGCCTGACCATCAACGGGGTGGGCACGACGTTGCACTGGGGGCAAATGGACGAGGACGGCCACGTCCCATTCGAGACCAACGACCCGCTCCCGCCGCCAGCCAATGGCCGCTTCGAGCCGCTGAACGCCGAAACCGAATGGGCCAACGGCGATCACCACACCAGTCCGGCCGGCCTGCGCGCCAGTTACGAAGTCTTGCGCAAAGAGATGCGGCACGACACGGTGTGGCTCCAGCCCGACGGGGGTGGCGTGGTGCGCGCGCCGTGGACCGGCTGCGGCGCAAACTGGCGCATTCTGCTGGTGGAAAACGGCAGCTTCACCAATGCGTATCAACTGGCCGGCGGCACGGACCTGGTGTCCGTGAATCGCTATTTCCGCGACCGGGAAGCCACGGGTGTGTGCAGCGCCGACCCGGAGAACGACCCGGCGATCTGGGGCGCATGGAGCGCATGGGAACTGGTCGCCAGCACCAATGAACCGGCCCGCAGTCTGGCGTTTGGGACGCGGCGCTGGTACTGGCGGGAGATGTTCGACGATGGCGACGAAGCGCTCTTTCCGTGGGTGAACGACCAGACCACTGCGTGGTTGAGATTTCGCGCGCCGGTCGTGTACCCGCCCAACACCACGGTCGTCCTGACCTTCGAGGGGATGGACTACGCGCGGCCCGCAGGCGTAGCCTTGGACTTGTCTCAGGTGAAGTACCGGGGCCTGGGCCCCGTGGCGTGGAGCAACGAAGTGGGGACGGTGAGCTACCGGGTGGTGGTGGACGGCGGGAAGGAGTACACCCTGGCGGAAGAACACTTCCACTGGCCGACGCTGACAACGAACTATGTCGAGGATGTGGGCGACCGGCTCAGCGCCAATGCCATTACGTACCACTCCCTCTCGTGGACGAATTTCCACAACTGTGCGCTCGACATTTGGGGCAGGTCGTTCGTTTGCCCTGCCACGCAACAGAACCCGCACAGGTTCAAACTAAATGTGAGTCCCGCAGGCACGCAAGCGAGCTGGTCGATCGTGCCAGGGAGTGATACCAGTGGTGGAGCGACTGTGAACCAACAGACGGGCGAAATCACACCGGGACCGAATCCGGGGACATTTATTTTGCAAGCAAGCTCTGTCGATGACCCTAGCTGCATGGATACGCAGCTAGTAACTGTGCTTGAAACGACACAGACGTCACCGCCGCCGGCAAACCCAGAGCAGGGCCTGCTCGAGGCTGAACGCGATGTGCTCGATGAATCGGATAAGGCAATGGCTGACAAGATTTTTAAGAGCGCTATGCTTGATGCTGCTACGGAAGCAAGGCAGCGGTTTCCGATCAACAATGAGGATGGGTCTAAAGGAAATGCCTTCCAGCATGCCTATTGGAACTGGCTTCTCGCCGCGAGATTTGATTCAGAGTTTGCGAAACGCCTGACAGATGCGCATGAGAACTATGTCGGTAACGGCTGCGACAACAAGAGTATGGACTTGAGCAACAACAAGATTGGGCTCGATCTGTATCAGCACTATTTTGACCCTGCTACAGGGAAGCCAAAGATTTCTGATGAGAGAGCGGCAGATATTCTGGAAGAGTTGGCCGATAAAGGTAAGATGCCAACCGCGATTGGAGGAGGAGGTTCACTATGAAAGTGTTCTTAATGTCACTACTCGCAGTTTGCGTTGTTTCCTTTAGGGCCGGTGCTGATGGCACGAATGTGATGCCTGCCGGCTTTGAGAACGTCTTCCTTGGCATGACGACCCAGCAGCTTCAGGTGGCAAGGTCGCAGGTCGACCTCGATGCGAGGAAAAACCTTGGAAATGAGGCATTGGAGATAATAACCAATTCTGTGTTCTTTAAGGCGGTCGATTATGTCCTAACGACAAACCAAACGGTGGAGATCGTAACCTTTTGGCCAAGAGTGAATGACCAATCGCCTGAGAATATGAAAGGCTTCATCAACGGCTGCATCGTCAAATACGGGTCTGGCTACGAGAAGCGATTTTATATGCAGTCCTTTGCAGGCACGGAAACCAACGTGCCCGTCTCCCTTCTGAAATGGACGTTTGCTGAAACGAATGTCGTAGCGAGTTTCGTTTCGCCGGCTGCTAGGGCCGCCTTCTTGGAAGCCGGTGGCACGGATATCTTCATTCCGTATCAATTGGCGATTTTTCAGACAAACGCAATCAGCCATGGCATTTTGTTGCGCTACTTTACGAACAGCTTGCCGGCGGAACAAGACACATCTGGTCAAGCGTTCACTAACTTCCCTGCTTTCGTGGATAGCTACAACGGACCGATTTGGGAATGAGTTTGTTTCTTGGCTATGCATCGAGGTCGGTCATCGTGAACAGCGGCTACGTCACCGCCAAGTTTGACGAAGGCTTGCCGACCGAGGCGGATGTGACCAGCGTCACCATCAACGGCGTCGCTGCCAACCTGGGTGCCGTGGATGGCGACGTGAATCGGCTGTTTTCCAGTGCGCAACAAATCCCGACAATTGGTCGCGGGGTTGGTCGCGGGGTCAACGCTTGACAATTGAAAGACATGGTCTGCCGCTGGATTACGGGGGATGGTCGCCGACGACGAGAACGGAAACGTTTCCTCGAAGCTGTGGTGCAAAGCGGGCCACGCCTTAGCTTTTAATATTTGCGCAGGGTGGTAAAACAAGATTGAGGAGAGAGAACAATGAAACTGACATGGAAAATTATGGTGGTGGCGGCGTTCGGGTTGGCGACGGCGGGGCAGGGCGCTGAATTGGCGGCGATCTGGCAGGACCCGGAATTCAAGAAGCAGTTTGTCGGCACGTACGGCATCCTGGCTGAAGTGGAGCCGCGCGTGACACCGGAGGAACGGGAGGTGTTGGAGAAGATTTTCCCGCTGATGTCGTCGGACCAGCCGAAGGCGGCGAAGATTTTGGAAGGCGAGGCCGGCAAGAAGGATGGCACGGCGATGATCAATTTCACGCTGGCTAACATTTATTTCCAACAGGACAAGCTGGCAGACGCGGCGAAACAGTACACGCTCGCGGTGACGAAGTTCCCCAGCTACCGGCGCGCCCACAAGAACCTCGGCCTGATCCACGTCCGCCAAGGCGAATATGCCGAGGCGATCAAGTCGTTCACCAAGATGATCGAACTGGGCGGCGGCGACGCGCTCTCGTATGGCCTGCTCGGGTACGCCTACGTCGCCAAGAATGATTATCTCGCCGCCGAAGGCTCCTACCGCAACGCGCTGCTGCTCCAGCCCGAAAACACGGATTGGCGGCTCGGCTTGGCCCGGTGCATTTTCAAGCAGCAGAAGTTTGAGGAAGCAGCCGCGCTGCTCGACGTGTTGCTGGAAAAGTATCCGGACCGCGCGGAGTTCTGGCTCTTGCAGGCCAACGCGTACCTCGGCATGAAACAACCGTTGAAAGCCGCGGAAAACTTCGAGTTCGTTTCCCGGCTCGGCAAGGCGACCGTGGACAGCCTGAACACGCTCGGCGACATCTACGTGAACGAAAACCTGCCGGACCTCGCCGCCGACGCCTACATCCGCGGCATGGAAGCCAACCGGGAACAACCGCTCACCCGGCCCCTGCGCGCGGCGGAAGTGCTGGCGCAACGCGGCGCGATGGCGCAGGCCAAGCGCGTCACCGGCAAGATCAATGAGTTGTTCGCCGCCCGGCTTGAGGATGCCGACAAACGGCGGTTGCTCAAGCTCGATGCCCGCATCTCCGTCGCCGAGGGCGACGGCGGCGAAGCGGCGAAGGTGCTCGAAGAAATCGTCAAACTCGACCCACTCGACGGCGAGGCGTTGATGCTGCTCGGCCAGCATTACGGTCGGTCGGGTGAAACCGAACGGGCGGTCTTCTACTACGAACGGGCCGGGGGCGTGGAAGCGTTTGAAGCGCCGGCCAAGACCCGTCTCGCCCAAGTGCTGGTCGGTCAGGGCAAATATCAGGACGCCGTCCCCTTGCTGCGGCGCGCGCAGGAACTCAAGCCGCGCGAGGAAGTGGCCCGGTACTTGGAACAAGTCGAACGCCTGGCGCGGACGCGGCGGTGATCGGGTTGTGGCGGCGGTTTAAGACCGCCGCTACAGGTTTCGCGTCGCGGGGGTCTCGCGTTCCAGATTCTGTTGAATCCGCGCCAGCAGTTCCGGTATCTCGAACGGCTTCGTCACATAATCATCCGCGCCGCAGCCGAATCCCTTGAGCTTGTCTTCGGTGCTGGCGAGCGCGGTGACGATGATGACCGGGGTGCGCTTGGAAGTGGGGCTGTGTTTGAGCATCCGGCAGACTTCAAATCCGTGCAGTTTCGGCAACATCCCGTCGAGCAGCACCAGGTCCGGTTTGTCTTCGAACACCGAATTGATCGCCGCCAGTCCGTCCGCCGCGTGCGCGACCCGGT
>CAZJCX010000115.1:9930-10340 GCA_964544425.1 uncultured Verrucomicrobiota bacterium | reverse complement strand
TGGAAGCGCGGTTGTTGATGCTGGCGACGAACAACATTTTCTCGCCGTCCAGCGGCAAGCCGGTGACCACGCCGACGCAGGACATCGCGTTGGGCGCGTACTATCTGACCAATACCGGCCGCGAAGACCGCGGCGCGAACAACAGCGGCGAGAAGAAGCGGCTGAAGTTGTTCGGCAGCGCGCAGGAAGTGTTTTTCGCCTACGACGAGCGGGATGTGCGGATTCATGAGCGCATCCGGTTGGCCAATCCGGATTACGGGCGGCAGACGGTGTACGGTGATGCGGCTTCGAAAGTCATCGAGACCACGGTCGGCCGTGTGATTTTCAATGAAATCTGGCCCGCCGAGTTAGGCTTCTTCAACAAGAACGTCAGCAAAGGCACGCTCGGCGACATCATCTGGCAGTGTTAC
>CAZJCX010000115.1:5451-9915 GCA_964544425.1 uncultured Verrucomicrobiota bacterium | reverse complement strand
GCGCGGACGGTGGATGTGCTCGATAAGTTGAAGGAGTTGGGATTCAAGTACGCCACGCGGGCGGGGGTTTCGATCGGCTTGGTGGACATGATCATTCCGAAGGAGAAGGAACAGGTCATTGGCGACGCGATGAAGCAGGTGGCCGAGGTCGAGAAACAGTACCGGCGCGGCATCATCACGGACGGTGAGCGGTACAACAAGATCATTGATATCTGGACGCACGCGACGGACATGATCTCGAACGTCATGTACGCCACGATGGAACACAACAACGGGAAGAGTGAGCTGAACCCGGTGTTCATCATGGTGGATTCGAAGGCGCGCGGCTCGAAACAGCAGATCCGGCAGTTGGCGGGGATGCGCGGGTTGATGGCGAAACCCTCGGGCGAAATCATCGAGCGGCCGATTCTCTCGAACTTCCGCGAAGGCTTGTCGGTGTTGGAATACTTCATCTCGACTCACGGCGCGCGGAAAGGTTTGGCGGACACGGCGCTGAAGACCGCCGACTCCGGTTATCTGACCCGCAAGCTGGTGGACGTGTCGCAGGACGTGATCATCCGCGAAGAAGATTGTGGCACGGTCAACGGCATCTGGGTCAAGCCAATCTACGAAGGCGAAGACGAAATCGTCAAACTGAGCGAACGGATCGTCGGCCGAACGGCGGCCGAAGATATTGGGGATCCGATCAGCCGCAAGAAAGTCGTCAAGGCCAACACCGAAATTGACGAAGCGACGGCCGAGGCGGTGTCCCGGCTCGGCATCGAGAAGGTAAAAATACGGTCGGTGTTGACCTGCGAATCGCGGCGGGGCGTGTGCGCGTTGTGCTACGGGCGGAATTTGGCGACGAGCAAAATCGCAGCGGTCGGGCAGGCCGTCGGCATCATCGCGGCCCAGTCCATCGGCGAGCCCGGCACGCAGCTCACGATGCGGACATTCCATATCGGCGGCACGGCGTCCCAAGTGTTCAAGCAGCCGCAGATTCGGGCGAAGAATGATGCGATTGTGCGCTATCAGGAAGTGCGGGCGGTGCAGCGGACCGAGGGGACGTATGTGGTGCTGAACAAGAACGGCCAGGTCGTCCTCACCAACGATGAAGGCCGGGAGCTGGAGCGCTACAACATCGTCATTGGCGCTGAGTTGAGCGTGGCGGACGGCGGGCGGGTCAAGAAGGGCGATGTGTTCGTCCAATGGGATCCGCACAACGTCCCGGTGCTGTCGGAAGTGGCCGGCACGATCAAGTTCCATGACATCATCGAAGGCGTCACGGTCAAGCGCGAGCAGGACGAGGCGACCGGATTGATGGGCACGGTGGTGATCGAACATAAAGAAGATTTACATCCGCAGATCAACATCACGAACGACGCGGGCGATGTGGTGGCGTTCTACTCGATTCCCGCCGGTGCGCACGTTGTGGTGGAAGAGGGCCAGCGGCACAACGCGGGCGCGCTGCTCGCGAAAACGCCTCGCAAGATGCTCACGACGCGCGACATCACCGGCGGTTTGCCGCGGGTTGCGGAATTGTTCGAGGCGCGGCGGCCGAAAGACGCGGCGGAAATCGCGAAGATTGACGGCGTGGTGGACTTTGCCGGCACCGCGCGCGGCAAACGGCGCATCGTCGTCCGTGACACCAAAACCGGTGCGGAAGAAGAGCATCTCATCGCACACTCGAAACACATCATCGTGTTCCGCGGCGATCAGGTGAAGAAGGGTCAGCAACTCACGGAAGGCCCGGTGGTGCCGCACGAAATTCTTGAGGTCTGCGGGCCGCAAGACTTGCAGGAGTATCTGGTGAACGAAGTGCAAGAGGTCTACCGGCTGCAAGGCGTGGAGATCAACGACAAGCACATCGAGATCATCGTCCGCCAGATGTTGCGCAAGGTGCGGATCATTGATCCGGGCGATACGAGCTTCCTCTGGGGTGACCAGATTGACAAGATCACGTTCGAGGAAGAGAACAAGCGAATTCAAGAGGCGGGTGGCAAACCGGCCGAAGCGCAGCCGGTCTTGCTCGGCATCACGAAGGCGTCGCTCGAGACGGAGTCGTTCATCAGCGCCGCGTCGTTCCAGGACACGACGCGCGTGTTGACCGAAGCGGCGACGTTGGGCCGGGTGGACATGCTCAACGGGTTCAAAGAGAATGTGATCATGGGGCACTTGATTCCGGCGGGGACGGGTTACGGCAAGGTGCGCAGCCTGAAACTGGTGCCGCTCGTGGAGCCGGTAGAAGGCCCGAAAGACGAGTTGTTGAGCGCGGAGGATGTGCTGCAGGCGGCCGGATAAGAAAGTTGCGACAAAGGACTTGCGTTGCCGGGAGGCGTCTGTTAGTTTTCGCGCTCCTTCGGGCCGGCAGGTCAGAAGAAAAACACGGATATGCCGACGATTAACCAGTTGATTCGCAAAGGACGGCGGGTGGTTCGAGTGAAATCGAAATCACCGGCGCTGAACAACTGTCCACAGCGCCGGGGCGTGTGCTTGCAGGTCATGACACGCACGCCGAAGAAGCCGAACTCGGCGTTGCGGAAAGTGGCGAAGGTGCGGTTGACCAACGGGCATGAGGTAATCGCCTACATCCCTGACGAAGGACACAACTTGCAGGAACATTCGATCGTGTTGGTGCGGGGGGGGCGGGTGAAGGACCTCCCGGGCGTGCGCTATCACATCGTGCGCGGGACGTTGGACGCGCTCGGCGTGGAGAAGCGACGACGGAGCCGCTCGAAGTACGGCGTGAAACGACCGAAGGATGGCGGGGCGAAACCCGCCGCAAAAGCATAACCATTTTGTAGAGACCCATGCGGAGACGACGATCAGACAAGCGGGAGCGGATGGCCGATGGCCGGTACGGGAGTCAAACGGTGACCCGGTTGATCAATACGGTGATGCAGTGCGGGAAGAAATCCACCGCGGAGCGGATTGTGTACGGCGCCTTTGACCAGATTGGCGAGAAGGTGAAGGACAAGTCGCCGTTGGACGTGTTGTCGTCCGCGCTGGAGAACGTGAAGCCGCGGTTGGAAGTAAAGTCGCGGCGGGTTGGTGGCGCCAATTATCAGGTGCCGGTGGAAGTGTCCAGCGAACGTCAGGAAGCGTTGGCGATGCGGTGGATGATTGATTACGCGCGCGGGCGCAAGAGCGTCGGGATGACGGATGCGCTGGCGGCGGAAATTTTGGATGCGTCGAACAATACCGGTGCGGCGGTCAAAAAACGCGAAGACACGCACAAGATGGCGCAGGCCAACCGGGCGTTTGCGCATTACCGGTGGTAGTACTCTGACGAAGTCACCCCCGTGCGACGACAGGATATTTTTCGTTTAATTTAGAGAGAGAACATGGAAGCCGTGCTCGACAAACCAAAACAGCCGACTGCCGCGAAAGCCGCGAGCGGTCCGACCCGGCTCGTGCCGTTGGAGCGGACCCGCAACATCGGGATTTGCGCGCACATTGACGCCGGCAAGACGACGACGACGGAGCGGATTCTGTTTTACACCGGCAAGGTGTACAAGGTCGGCGAGGTGCATGAAGGCACGGCGACGATGGACTGGATGGAGCAGGAGCGGGAGCGCGGGATCACCATTACGAGTGCGGCGACGACGTGCTTTTGGCGCGAGCATCGGGTCAACATCATTGATACGCCCGGCCATGTGGATTTCACGGTCGAGGTCGAGCGCAGTTTGCGAGTGCTGGACGGCGCGTGCGCGGTGTTCTGCGCGGTGGGCGGCGTCGAGCCGCAATCGGAGACGGTTTGGCGCCAGGCTAACAAGTATAAGGTGCCGCGGATCGCGTTCGTGAATAAGATGGATCGCACGGGCGCGGATTTTGAGTCGGCTGTGAAGCAGATGCGCGAGCGGCTGGCGGCGAATGCGGTGCCGATTCAGATGCCGATTGGCCGGGAAGGCGAGTTCAAGGGCGTCGTCAATCTGGTGACGATGAAGGCCCACATTTGGAGCGGCGAGGAACTCGGTGCGAAGTTTGACGTGACGGACATCCCGGCGGAGTTGCAGGAGGGGGCGAAGGCGGCGCACGCGCATCTGGTGGAGGCGGTGGCGGAAAAGGACGAAGCGCTGATGGAGTTGTTCCTCGAAGGCAAAGAAATTTCGGTGGAGCAGTTGCGAGCCGGGCTGCGGCGGTTGACGATCAAGAACGAATTGGTACCGGTGCTTTGCGGGTCGGCGTTCAAGAACAAGGGCGTGCAGACGTTGTTGGATGCGGTGGTGGATTACCTGCCGTCGCCGTTAGACGTGGCGGCCGTGGAGGGGACGAATCCATACACGAAGGAAACCGAGAAACGGGCCTGCGACGACACCGCCCCCTTCTGCGCGTTGGCGTTTAAGATTTGGACGGATCCGTATGCCGGCAAGCTGATCTTCTTCCGTGTGTACTCCGGCAAGGCGGACAAGGGGCTGACCGTTTACAATCCGCGCAACAACAAGCGCGAACGGATCGGGCGGTTGCTGGAGATGCACGCGAACA
>CAZJCX010000115.1:4435-5440 GCA_964544425.1 uncultured Verrucomicrobiota bacterium | reverse complement strand
TGCTTTTCGGGCGACATCGGCGCGTTGGTGGGGTTGAAGAACATCACGACGGGCGACACGATCTGCTCGGAAGACCACCCGATCATGTTGGAGGCGATTACATTCCCCGAGCCAGTCATCTCGATGGCGATTGAGCCGAACACCAAGGGCGACCGGGACAAGATGTCCACGGCGTTGCAGCGGTTGTCGGAAGAAGATCCGACGTTTCGCGTCAAGACCGACGAAGAGACGGGACAGACGATCATCAGCGGGATGGGCGAGTTGCATCTCGACATCATCAAAGATCGGATGTTCCGCGAATTCAGCGTGCAGGCGACGGCGGGCAAACCGCAGGTTGCGTATCGCGAAACGATCACCAAAGCGGCCGAAGGCGAAGGCAAATTTATCCGGCAATCAGGCGGACGCGGTCAATACGGCCATGCGTTTGTCACGATCGCCCCCGGCGAAAAGGGGACTGGTGTGGTGGTCGAGAACAAGATTGTGGGCGGCGCGATTCCGAAGGAGTACATCGGTCCGGTCGAGGATGGCATTGTTGAGGCTGCGCAGACCGGGGTGTTGGCGGGCTATCCCAGTGTGGACGTGAAAGTGGAGATTGTGGATGGAACATTCCACGAGGTGGACTCGTCGGAAATCGCCTTCAAGATGGCCGGCAGTTTTGCGTACAAGGAAGCGGCGCGCAAAGCGGGGCCGATCTTGCTGGAACCGATCATGGATGTCGAAGTGATTTCGCCCGAAGAGCACATGGGCGATGTGATTGGCGACTTGAGCAGCCGGCGTGGGCGTGTCCACCAGATCGAAAATCGGGCAACCTCGGTCATCATTCACGCGTCGGTGCCGTTGGCAGAAATGTTTGGCTACGCCACGGCCTTGCGGTCGCTGACGAAGGGGCGGGCCAGCTACTCGATGGAGCCGGAGAATTTTGAGAAGGTGCCGGAGAACATTCTGGCCGGAATTTTGGACAAGAACACCGCCAAGAGCGGATCAGGAACTGCCGGGAAGAAATGA
>CAZJCX010000115.1:0-4417 GCA_964544425.1 uncultured Verrucomicrobiota bacterium | reverse complement strand
CATCCGCCTGAAAGGCTATGATCACCGGTTACTCGACCAATCGGCGCACGACATTGTCGAGACGGCGAAGCGCACCGGCGCGAAGGTGGCGGGGCCGATTCCGTTGCCGACGGACATCTGGCGGCACACGGTGAATCGTTCGCCGCATGCCGACAAGAAGAGCATGGAACAATTTGAGATGCGGACGCACAAGCGGTTGCTCGACATCATTGATCCGACCGCGAAGACCGTGGATGAACTGAAGAAGTTGAACCTCCCGGCGGGCGTGGACATTACGATTAAGATTTAGCCATGGAATTGCTTGGTAAAAAAATTGGAATGACGCAGGTCTTCGACGCGAAGGGGAACTTTCGCGGGGTCACGGTTGTGGAAGCGGGACCTTGCACGGTGCTGCAAAAGAAGACGGCGGAGTCGGACGGCTACCGCTCGTTTCAGCTTGGCTTCGGCGAGTTGAAGCCCAAACACGCGACGAAGCCGCTGGCCGGTCATTGCAAGAAGGCCAACTCAGCGGCTGCGAAATTCATCCGGGAGTACCGGACGGACGATGCCAAGGTGGAATTCAATGTCGGCGACAAGGTGACGGTGAAGGAGTTTCAAGCCGGCCAGTTTGTGGATGTGATCGGCGTCAGCAAGGGTAAAGGATTCCAAGGCGTTGTGAAGCGGCATCATTTTCGCGGCGGCGACGCGGCGCATGGCAGCAAGGCGTTCCATCGGCGGACGGGCGCGATTTCGACCCGGATGACCCCCGGCTGGGTGAAGAAGAATCAGAAGATGCCCGGTCACATGGGGAATGCCCGCATCACGACGCAGAATCTGGAAGTGGTGGCGGTGCGCGAAGCGGAGAATTTGATTTTGATTGAGGGGGCTGTTCCCGGACCGCGCGGCGCGTTCGTGGTGATCCGGCACGCCAAGAAGCGGACGAAACCCTCGGCGGCGGCGAAGTAGGCACGACATGAAACTTTCAGTGATCAATTGGAATGGCGGCGCGGCGGGTGAGACGGAGATCGCCGACGCGTTGCTGATTCAGAATGGCAAGGGAACCCAGGCGTTGCATGATGCTGTCGTGGGGATTCGGGCCAACCAACGACTCGGCACGGCGAAGGTCAAGCAGATGGGCGAAGTCGCCGGCAGCGGCAAAAAGCCGTGGAAGCAGAAGCACACCGGTCGGGCGCGGGCAGGTTCGTTCCAATCGCCGTTGTGGCGGGGCGGAGCGGTGGTGTTCGGTCCGCGACCGCGTGATTACTCCAAGAAGATTCCGAAGAAGGTCAAGACGTTGGCACTGCGGAAGGCGTTGAGCGAGCGGTTGCTGGCGGGGGATGTGATTGTGGTGGCCGACTTGAAGCTCGCCAGTCACAAGACCAAGGACTTCGTGGGCGGTCTCAGCAAGGTGGGCGTGACGAACACGTCGGCCTTGGTGGTGACGGAGGTCGTTGATCAGAATTTGAAGTTGGCGGCGCGGAATGTGGCCGGCGTTGCGGTCGAACCGGCCGATTCCGTGAACGTGGTGGCTTTGCTGCAGGCCGAGAAGATTGTCGCGACCCGCGCGGCGTTGGAAAAACTCGCGGCGAGGATTGGTAAGTAATGAAAGATCCCTACAGTGTGGTGCGGACGGTGCGCGTGACCGAGAAGGGCACGGCGCTCAGCGAGAAGTTGAACCAGTATCAGTTTGTCGTCGAAAAGGACGCGAACAAGCTCGACATCAAGCATGCGGTCGAGAAGTTGTTCAAGGTGAACGTGGTTCGCGTCAATACCCAGCAGGTGCGCGGCAAGGCGCGGCGGGAACGCACGCTGGCATTTGGCCGGACGCCGAGTTGGAAGAAGGCGATTGTGACCTTGAAGGAAGGCGAGAAGATTTCGCTCGAGTAATTAGGATTTTGTCATGGCACTCAAGACATTCAGACCTTTGACCCCGTCGTTGCGGTGGACGTCGATTTCGGATTTTGCCGAGATCACGAAGCACCGGCCGGAGCGGAGTCTGACGGAAGCCAAGCGTAAAACCGGTGGCCGGAATTGCCATGGTCGGAACACGTCGCGCGGTATGGGCGGCGGTCACAAACAGCGCTATCGGCTGATTGACTTCAAGCGGAACAAAATCGGCATCCCGGCCAAGGTGGAGGGAATCGAGTACGATCCCAACCGGTCGGCCCGCATCGCGCTGTTGGCTTACAAGGATGGCGAGAAACGGTACATCCTGGCGCCGGCGGGGTTGCAAGTTGGGGCGACGATCATGAGCGGGCCGGAGGCTGAGTTGGCGGCCGGCAATGCGTTGCCGTTGAACAAAATTTTGCCGGGCTTGCCGATTCACAATATCGAGCTCCACCGTGGCAAAGGCGGGCAGTTGGTGCGCAGCGCGGCGATGGCGGCGACGATTACGGCGGCGGAAGGCGAATACGTCACGGTCAAATTGCCGTCGGGCGAGGTGCGGAAGATTCACGGCGAGTGTTACGCGACGATTGGCCAGATCGGCAATCCGGATCACATCAACGAATCACTCGGTAAAGCCGGTCGGTCGCGGTGGTTGGGGATCCGGCCGATCACGCGTGGCATGGCGCGCAACCCGGTGGATCATCCGATGGGGGGCGGCCAAGGGAAGAGCAAGGGCGGCGGTGGCTGGCATCATCCGTGTTCGCCGTGGGGCAAACTGGCGAAGGGTGGCAAGACGCGCCGCAAGAAGAAGTATTCGAACGCATTTATTTTGGAGCGTAGGAAGAAATAATGGCCCGGTCATTGAAAAAAGGTCCGTTCGTGGATGAGCACCTGCTCGCGAAGGTGGAGAAGCTGGCGCCGAACGAGAAGAAACCGATCAAGACGTGGTCGCGGCGTTCGATGATCATGCCGGAGTTTGTCGGGCTGACGTTTTTGGTGCATAACGGCAAGCAGCACTTGCCGGTGTTCGTGACGGAAAACATGGTGGGTCACCGGCTGGGCGAGTTTGCCCCGACGCGGACCTTCAAGGCGCACGGCGCGCACACGGAGAAGGCCGTCGCGAAGTAGTGAGGCCGGTCGTTCGAGTTTGTTTGGTTGGATTGTTCTTTGGATGGATGGAAGTGGCGCGTGCCGAGGAGGCCGTGCCCGTGCAGAAAGTCGAGCAACAGGTTGCCGTGGAGGCGTTGCGGCAGCAGCTGCAGCAACGCGATGCCGCGATCAGGGTGTTGACGGAAAATCTGGCCATTGCGCGGACGGAGAGTGATTTGTTTCAACGGCGGTGGGCGGAGATGCAACTCCGCATGCAAGCGCTGGGTGTGAGTCCCGGCAGTCACGCGACGGCGTTATGGCAACGGCAGTTGATCGAGACGATGCGGTCGTTGTATCTGGCGGAAGCGGAGAAACAGCGGTTGCTGGAGCAACTAAAGCAGGTGGTGAGCGTCGTGGCGACGAACGGGGATGTGCGGGCGGAGTTGGCCCGCGCCGAGGTCGTCATTGCAGCAAGTGAGCAGCCTCGCTTTCATGTGCCGCCCACTGGTGAAGCGCAGCCGACCGTGGAGCGGGCGCAGGTGCGCGAGGTGAATTCGGCGTTGCGTGTGGTGGTGCTGAATGTGGGCGAGCAACACGGGGTGCGGGTGGGGATGCCATTCGTACTGTTGCAGGGCGATCGAGCCGTGGCCGAGGTGCGGGTGGTGGAGGTGCGCCGCAGCATCAGCGGGGCACTGATTGAGAGGGTGGAGCAGGGCGTCAAACTCGCGCCCGGTAACGTGGCGCGGGTCAGCAAGAGCTAGGTTGAAAGTGAACAATTTATGGAAGTGCAGGCGACATACAAACACGCGCGGATGAGTCCGCGAAAAGTGCAGGAAGTGACGCGGCAGATTCAAGGCAAGAGCGCGTCACTCGCGCTGGAGTTGCTGCGGGCGATTCCGCGGAAGTCGGCGCGGATGGTGGAAAAGACGTTGAAGTCGGCGATCGCGAACGCGACCAATAACGCCAAGCTGGGCGCGGAATCTTTGCAGGTCAAGATGGCGGTGGCTAATGAAGGCTCGCGGCTGAAACGGTGGCAGCCGAAAGCGCGTGGCAGCGCCGGCCCGGTGTTAAAGCGGATGAGCCACATCTGCATTGTGTTGACGGACGGACAATAAGTTTATGGGACAAAAAGTTAATCCAGTCGGTTTTCGCGTGTCGGTCACGAAAGAGTGGCTGTCGAAGTGGTATGCGGACAAGAAGGACTTTGCGCCGCTGTTGCTGCAGGACATCAAGATTCGCGAGCACGTGAAGAAGAAGCTGGAGACGGCGGCTGTGCCGAAGATCACGATCGAGCGGTACGCGAACCGCGCGCGGATTACGATTCATACGGCGCGACCGGGAATTGTTATCGGGCGCAAGGGCGCGGAGATCGACAAGTTGAAGGAAGATCTCGCGAAGATGACCGGCAAGCGGGTCCCGGTGCTGCGCGTTGGTCTCGAATGGATGGCGCGTCGCGGCACGC
>CAZJCX010000114.1:9960-10340 GCA_964544425.1 uncultured Verrucomicrobiota bacterium | reverse complement strand
AGGGTGACATCATCCTCCAACGCACCGAGCCAAGCCGCTCGGACGACACGAGCGCGACGTTGCACGACCGGCTGGCGCTGCTCGGCGCCGCATTGCTCGCGGAAACAATCGCGCTCGATCCCCTGCCCCGCCGACCTCAAGACCATTCGCGCGCCAGCTACGCGCGCAAACTCACGAAGGACGACGGCCGGATTGATTGGACGAAATCGCCGGTCGAAATCGAGCGCATGATTCGGGCCTTCAATCCCTGGCCGGGCGCGTTCACCGAAGACGGCGGCAAGCTGCTCAAAGTCTGGCGGGCCGAAATGACACCCGAGGGCGAATTGCGCTTGCTCGAAGTCCAACCCGCGGGCGGCAAGCGGATGAGCTTCGAGGCCTAC
>CAZJCX010000114.1:1914-9941 GCA_964544425.1 uncultured Verrucomicrobiota bacterium | reverse complement strand
CGGCGCGGAAACAGTTCGAGCAGTTTGCTGCTCCGGTAGGCAAAAATCCGCTCCAAGTCCGGTCCCACGAACCACCGGTACGCCAGCGCACCACCCCAATGCGCGAACGCCACGTGATCCCGGCACACCGTCCCGCCGTCGCGTTCTTCGAAAGTATGGGTGTGGATCCATTGCCGGTACGGCCCGCGCAACTGCTCGTCCACAAAACGGTGCAGCGGCTCCCACGCCGTGATCTCGGTCGTCCAGCGAACCGGTATCCCGTGAATCTGAATCTGATACTGGATATGCGTCCCGACGCCCATCGCGATCGGTTGCGGCGTCAGGATGCGAAAATGCAGCCACGGCGGCGTCAGCGCATCGAGATTGCCGGCATCGGCAAAGAACGGGAACACTTCGGCGCGCGGACGCGGCAGCCAGATTTCACGGTGCAAATGGCGGATTTTCATGCCACTGTGGGATGCTGAATACAGGGCGGAGGTTGCCGTCCAACAGCAGGAGACTATGAAAACTTGGCTACTCGCAATGCTATTCGCGGCCACGGTCGCCGTCGCGGAACGTCCGCCGATCCGTGATCTCAGTGAGTTTTACGAGCCGCTCAGCGCGCACGGTTACTGGGTCCAGCACGAACGCGGCTGGTGCTGGCACCCCGAGAATGTCGCCGCGGATTGGCGGCCGTTTGCGACCGGGCATTGGTTGTGGACGACGAATGGTTGGTATTGGGAAAGCCCCGAACCGTGGGCCTGGGCCACGTATCACTACGGACGGTGGTTCTGGGACGAACGCGACGGCTGGCTCTGGCTTCCCGATTTGACATGGGTCCCGGCCTCGACCGTCGAGGCCCGCGTGCAAGCCGAACCACCACCGGCGCCGATCGTCCAAGAATTCTCCTATATCGAACGCATCGAACCGGCACCCATCTGGTACTTCCACGTGGAAAGCCATCGCTACCACCGCACACCACCGTCCTGCTGCCGCCGCTCGCCTTGCGACCGGCACCGGGCGCGTCATGATCACATTCGGCGTGACTCATCGCCGCGGGAACGTCGAGAGCACTCCGCTCCCATCGTCACTCCGCGCGACCAGCCGCGTGAGGAACGTCGTCCTCCCACCCGCGTCGAACATCCCGCCCCGCCGCCGCCACGGGAAGCGCGTCCCACGCCCGTGCCCCGCCCGACTGTGACGGAACCGGTCACCACCCCGAAGACCCTTTCCCCGCAAGCCGAAGCCTACCGGGAACGGCTGCTACAACGCCGAGCTGAGAAACTCGCGAAAGACCGCGACTAGCTGTCAATAAGACGTTAAGTTGGCCGCACTTGATAGCAAGTGATCTGGCCGCTTTCGTTTGTTGGTTGTTGTTCTCCTCCCCCCGCGGTGGGAAGGAAAATTTGACGGCCCGTTCACGCGGCCTGTTTCGCCACGATGCCTCGTTCCTCCGCCGTGGACCAGCCCAATACCTGCGGCCCGTACCGCACCGACCAGCGCCCGCCCACCACCACCGTGACGGTGCTTTCTTGGGCACTAGTTGGGCGTAGTATCAACCCGTGGTCGCATCATCAATGACCGCAATCAGGTCGCACTGTGCCGGTGCCAGTGCTGGTATCCAGGCGTGGGTGCTGCCGTCCACAGACAACATCATCCCGCGCCAGAGTCGGCGCTGGTGGTGACGACCGCGTTTGGCGCAAGGCGCGACCAGCCCGGCGGTTCGCAGGGCAGTCTTGCCCCACTGATCGCTGAGGTGGAGGACATGCTGCTACCGCAACTGATCGCAGAAGTGGGCGACGTTGAAGCTCGCGTATTGTTCCCGGTAGAGACGCAAGACCTGTTGGACAGTGGCCAAGGGAATTTTGCGGGGGCTGGGGCAACGGCGATCGAATAGGCCGTCGTAGCCGTGTTGCTGGTAACGGAGTTTCCAGCGGCGCAGAGTGCGGCAGGAGATGCCGAGAATCTCGGTGGCCTGCCACCGCGACAACTGACTGCTGATGGCTTTCAGATTCACAGCTTGTACTCATTGCCTGCTCCACGGCGGGCATCGGATAGGCGTCCATTTATAGACAGCTTGCGCTGTTGGTGGGGCGCTGCTAGTTTCGACGCGCCGTTCGGAGGGATTTTATGAAGCTGAGCCGCCCCATCGCCTCTCTGTCGCTGGCCCTGCTGTTGGGCCACTGCCTGCCGGTCACCCAAGCGGACTCGCTGCCGGCCCCGACCAACACGTTTCGGGTGGCGACCTACAACGTCGAGAACTGGCTGCTCATGGAACGTAATCGCCAGCCCGACCGGCCCAAACCCGAACCGGCTAAACAAGCCGTCTTCGATGTGCTCGCGGACGTGAAAGCTGACGTGCTGGCGCTGCAAGAAGTGGGCGACACCAACGACCTCGCGGAGGTGGCCGACGGATTGGCCGCGCGCGGTCTGGTCTATCCGCACCGCGACTGGTTGCGCGCGGCCGACACCAACCGGCACGTGGCGGTGCTCTCACGATTCCCCATCACCGACCGCTTCTCGCGCGGGGATTACACCTTCACCCTCGGCACCAACGTCATCCCTTTTCAACGCGGCGTCCTCGACGTGAACATCCAAGTCAACCACCACTACGCCTTCCGCGCGCTCGTCGTCCATCTTAAGTCACGCCGCGAAGTCACGGACTTCGATCAAGCCCAAGCGCGATTGCACGAAGCGCAACTGCTCCGCGCCCACATCGGCAAAGCTCTCAAGGACCATCCCGATCGGAATCTGCTCGTGGCCGGAGATTTCAACGACACCCCGGACTCCGCCCCGCTGCGAACGATCATCGGTGAACCGCCCTTCGCGCTCGTCATGCTCCCCGCCACCACGGCGCGCGGCTACTCCGGCACGCATCTCTGGCGGGCACGCCGCGAGTGGAGCCGCATTGATTATCTCATCGCCAGTCCCGGCCTGGCGCGCGAGCACATCACCGGCACGGCGCGCGTCGGCGACCATCCCGCCAGCGAAAAGGCGAGCGATCATCGCCCGGTGTGGGCGGATTTCATCGCCGCGGACCGCGACGAGCCAGCGCAAGATTAAGGGGCAGCGTCGCTGACCGCGCGCATCAGGTTGAGCGACTGCGAATCATCGGCGGCGCCATTCAGCAACGCGAGGCGTTTGCGTTCGAGCGCATCGCGAAACCCGCGGGATTGTTCCGACTTCATCTCGGCGAGCCAGCGCGCAGCCTCGTCGAACCGCCGCAGATGCATGCACACCCGCGCCAACCGGCCGCACGTGCGCTCGCGATCCAACTCCGCCAGTGGCTGGTCGAGGCAAAACCGCCACGCCTCATACGCCTCCTCCCAGTTCGGCTGCGGCGTGAAATAAAACATCTCCGCGTACGCATTGCTGTACGTGAAATCGCGCGGCGCGAGATCGCGCGCCTTGCGAAACGCGGCCAACGCCCGCTCCGTGATCTCGTCGGTGCCCCAACCGTATTGAGCTTTCGTATCCTGCCGGTAGGCAAACATGGCCGACGCCCACGTGTAATAATAAACGGCCGACTGTGGCTCCAGTTCCATCGCCCGTTCGAGATACCGAAGCCCCTCGCCAATCTCACCGCGATGAAGCAGATGCTGGCCAACATTGTTGTGAGCCACGGCCGAGTTCGGGTCGGCGGCGAGCGCGGCTTCCCACTCGCGGACCGCCGCCGCCTCCCGGTCATCGTCTACGAGAAAATTTCCAAACGCCACCCGCGCGCGTGTGTGGGCAGGATGCCGGCGCAGAAACCGCCGGTACGCGCTCTCCACGCGCCGGGTCCGCAACCCCAGCCAAAGCCGGTCGAGCGCGGATGGATTGTCGCGGGCGCGGCGCCACTGCCCGTCCAACACGAGGCAATGCATGAACTGCAAATCTTCCGGCAACAGCGCCACGATCCCGCCCCGCCACCACAACACCCCGCCGGCGAGCAAGAGCCCGGCAAGCGCCAGGTAACGGCGGTGGTTCATCGGCCTTTCCATTCGGCCGCTGGGTTTTCCGCCCCCGCCTGCTTGTCAACGGGATCAAACTTTTCCGCGAGCCCCAGCTCGAACGCCCGGTTGTCCGGATTGGCGGTCACGCCCCGGTACTGCGCGTGGCACTTGTAACAAATCGTCACGTCCGGGAGGAACTTGTACAACAACCCGTCCGCCACCACGAACGCCGCCCACACCAGCGTCCCTTCGACCAGCCGGTTGAACCACGCGCAAATCAGAAAGAGAATCGCACCGGCCACGAAAATGCCGACGCCGAGAGTCCGGTTGAAATCCTTCTGCACGTACACCATCTGGCAGTCACACACCGCGCAATGATCCACCATGTTCCGCTCGCGCATCGTCGCGCTGATCCGCAGCGCGATGACCTGCCCGCATTCTGCACACGGCGATTCCCGATGCGACAGATCATCGAACTCCAAATCCGTCTGACAATGAGGACATCGAAACCGAATATTCACCTCCCGAAGCTAGCACAACCCGCAACACGACAGCAAAACAAAGCGGCCAGCCCCGCGAAAAGAGACGCGCTTCTTAATCGTGTTCTCAAGCAAAGGCGATTCTGTTATCGTCGCGATGTTTTGAAACTGATTGATCCGCACCGAACCCTCGTCCCCAAACAAGGCAAAGGACGCCCCTCGGCACTCCGCTCACCCCGTTGGGAGGGAATGGGTAAACGGGAGCGCTTATCCGCCGTTGCGGGAGGCGCGCGATGAATTGGCGACGCATCAGCGCGCTGGTGCTGCGGTACACGTTTCTTTACACCCGCAGCGTGCCACGCGTGGCGGAGATGTTTTTCTGGCCGGTGATGGACTTGCTCGTGTGGGGCTTCATCACGGTGTACCTGTTGCGGATGGGCAACGGCCTACCGGGGACGATCACGTTCCTGCTCGGCGCGATGATTTTCTGGGACATCCTGTACCGGGCGCAGCAGGCGGTGACCATCTCGTTCCTGGAAGACATCTGGGCGCGCAACGTCTTGAACATCTTCGTCGCGCCGATTCGCCTCAGCGAGTTCATCGTCGCCACCTATCTGGTCGGGTTCGCCAAAATCATCATCACCGTCGGCGTGCTCACGACGCTGGCGTACGGATTGTATTCGTGGAACTTGTTTCAGATGGGGTTCGCGCTGATCCCGCTGTTTGCGAACTTGCTGCTGATGGGCTGGGCGGTGGGGATGATGACCACCGGGCTGATCATGCGTTGGGGGCAATCGGCGGAGGCGTTGGCGTGGGGGATTCCGTTTCTCATCCAACCGCTCGCGGCGGTGTTCTATCCGCTCGATGTCCTGCCAGGCTGGCTCCAACCCATCGCCCGCACCATCCCCGCCACACACGTGTTCGAGGGCATGCGCGCCGTCCTGCTCGGCCAGGGTTTGTCATGGCACCACCTTGGCTGGGCGACCGGCTTGAACATCCTCTATCTGATTGGCGGCGCGCTCTTTTTCCGGTGGATGCACGCGCTCGCGCGCGACAAAGGTTTGCTCGCCAAACTTGGCACGCAATGATTACCGGGCCGGCGGCTGCAACCAAAAATCCTTCAATAGATAATCGCGCCACGCGGCGCTTGCGGATGCCAAGTCACGCCCGGTTCGCGCCTGCAATCCGGTAAAGTCACCGGCCGCCAGAAGCGCGCGGAGTTCCTGCCATGTCCGAAACCGGTCAGCGACACTCCGCGCATTGTCTCGGTGCGCTTCGGGAAAATCACCGGCCTGGATCGCCACGGCCACGTCCAAGTTCTGCCGCAGCGCCAGCAGCGACAACGCGTGGAGACACGAGTACCGGAATTGCCCGTCCTCCACCGCGAAAAACTGCTGCATCACCGGTAACACCGTCGCCGCGTCACCGTTACTGCCCAACGCCAACACGGCCTGTTCCTGCGCGATGTCCACGTCCGCCAAGCGCGCGAGCAACACCGGCCCCAGCCGGTCATCCCGGATAAATCGCGCGGCGAACGCGGCCGACCGCCGAATGCGTTTGTCGGGATCTGCCAACGCGGCCAGCAGCACCGGCACCACGACGTCGTTCCGGGAATCGGGTGACTCGACGAGGTGGAGGGGCGCCAGCGCGTTGCCGAGACCGAGCAACACGGTGTCGCGCGCGCCCACGCTCAACGTGGAGTTGGTCGCGAGTCGGGCCAGCTCGGGAATCGCCACCGGCCCGAGTTGACCCACCCACTGGAGATTCTGAAGGTGAAACGGTCCGCGCAATATTTCTTCCAGCCCAGCCAACTGCACCTGCTGCTCCGGCGTCGGTGCCGGAAAGGACACGGGTGGTGGCGGGGGGGGCGTAGCCGCGGGCGGAGCCGCACGGTGACAGCCGGCAACCGCGAGCAGCAACCACCACCACCGGTTCATGTCAACCCGTGCCGCAGCCGGGCGGAGCGAACGGTGTTGTGCATGAGCATCGCAATCGTCATCGGACCGACGCCACCGGGAACGGGCGTGATGAGGCTGGCCTTTTCTTTCACTGCATCGAAATCCACATCGCCGACGAGTTTGCCCTCCACGCGGTTGATGCCGACATCAATCACGACGGTGCCGTCGCGGACCATGTCGGCTTTGACGAACTTCGCGGAGCCGATGGCGGCGATGAGAATGTCCGCGCTGCGACAAATCGCGGCCAGGTTTTGGCTGCGCGAATGGCAGACGGTGACGGTGGCGTTGGCATTTTTGTTTTTGGCGGAGAGGAGCAACGAGACCGGACGGCCCACGATGCGGCTGCGGCCAACGACGACGACGTGCGCGCCTTCGATTTTGACGCCGCTGCGGATGAGTAGTTCATGAACGCCCGCCGGGGTGCAGGGCGCGAAGCCGGTCAGGTCGCCGAGGGCGAGTCTGCCGACGTTGAGCGGATGAAACCCGTCCACATCCTTGGTGGGATCAATCGCGGCAAAGATGGCGTCTTCGGAAATCTGTGGCGGGAGCGGCGCCTGGATGAGGATGCCGTGGACGGTGCGTTTGAAGTTGAGGTCGTTGATGATGGCGAGCAGCTCGCCCTGGCCGGTGGAGGCCGGCAGGTTGATGCGTTCGCTGTGGAGGCCGAGCCGGGCGCACATCTTGTCCTTCATCCCGACATAGGCCGCGCTGGCCGGGTTGTCGCCCACGAGGATGACGGCGAGTCCCGGCGTTAGGTTGCGCTCGGATTTCAACCGCTGGACGGCGGCAGCGGTTTCTTGATTGATCTGTTCCGCGATGGCTTTGCCGTCAATCAGCGTCGCGCTCATGGCGCCTACCAGACGATGTCCACACGGTCCACGGTGAGGATGGGATAACGGTCGCCCTTATGCCAGCGTTCGTTGCCTTGGACGCGAACTGTCTTGCCGATGTAGCGATCGAGATTGATCTCCGGTGACTCGACGAAGTTGCGCCGGTGTTGCAGGCGCATTCGCTCCTCCGTCATTAACTGATAGGGCGCAACATCACTGCTGGACGGCTCGATAATCCCTACTTTGACGACGTACCGGACATGCACGTCGGGGTCGGTACTGATCACTTTGACCTCCGTCTCCGCGGCTGGCGCCGGCGGCAACGGCACCACGACCGGCGGGGTGACAACTTCGGCGATCACCGGCTCCGCTACGGGCGCCGCTGCGATTTCAACGAGGTCAGCGGCGACCCAGCCGGTGCAGTTGACCGTCGGTTTGATCTGCGACCACTCGCCCGCCGTCTTGACGACTTCAACCGCTTCGCCTTTTGAAAGTTTGCCGATGTCCCGGTAGTTCGTGCCGGGACCGCAACGGATGTTCACCCCGTCCGTCGTCGCGACGCCGCCGGCGATGAACTTGCTGGCGACGAACGCCTTGCCGTTGGCCGGCAGGCCGACTTGGAGCCAATCGCGCGTTTTACCGGCTTCGGTCACGGATTTGGTGCCGCGAATGTCCACTGTATCGCCCTTGTTCAACTGGGCGACCACCTCGGCGGTGGTGCTGGGACGGGAGCGCACATTGACCCGGTCGCCTTTGACCGTGCCTTGGCCGGTCAGGGTGGCGACAGCGGCCACGGGCGCCGCGCCGGAATCGGCGTGCGCCATGCCGGCGGTGAGCGCAACGACG
>CAZJCX010000114.1:0-1890 GCA_964544425.1 uncultured Verrucomicrobiota bacterium | reverse complement strand
GATTGCAGAACTTGACGAACTTCTTCATAAGCCAAAAGCCTCCATTGTCCGGGTTTCAAATCGCCCAGCGTATAAGGTCCGACAGTCAGTCGCACCAGACGCTTTACGGGATGTCCGACTACCTCCATCATACGACGGATTTGGCGTTTGCGTCCCTCCGCGAGCAGCAACCGCAACTCCGTCGTTCCTCCGAGTGGCCGTACTTGGGAAATTTTCTCCACGCGCAGTGTTTCGCCCTCACTGACAACTCCCTGCCGCAGTCGGACCAACGCTTCTTCCGACAGCACCCCGCGCACTTCCACCAAATACTGCTTCGGCATCTTGTAACGCGGATGGGCGAGCCGCAAGCCAAAAGTGCCGTCGTTGGTCAGCAACAACAACCCCTCCGTGTCCCTGTCCAACCGGCCGACCGTAAACAGCCGGCCCAACGACCGCGGCAACAACTCCAGCACCGTCTGCCGGTCATGCGTGTCATGGCTGGTGCAGAGATAGCCGGCGGGTTTGTGCAGCGCCACGTAAACTTTGCGCTCCGCTCGCACCGGTTTGCCGGCGCAGATGACGTTATCGCGCGCCGGATCAACCCGCACGCCGAGCGTGGTCACGGGATGACCGTTGACGGTGACCTGCCCGGTGGTGATGAGGGTTTCGCACGCGCGCCGGGAGCCGATCCCCGCTTCGGCCAGAAACTTTTGAAGGCGGACGGGGGCCACTATTCCGGCTTGGTCTTCGGCAAGCCGAACACCTTCTGACCGGGCTTGAACCGCCCCTGCTTCTTGAGCAACTCGACGCGCTCAAACCGTTTCAACACATTGCGCCGCGCCTGAATTTTGCTCGAACCCTTCAAACTTGTATGCTGACTCATGCCGACTCCCGTTACTGGATTTGCTGCACTTCAGCGACTGGCCGTAAAACAGCCAACCGTTCTTGCGCCGCCTTGGCGAGGGCGAGCTTCTTACCAGATGCCAGATACTTTTCAAAGTGTTTTATCGCCTCGACCGGCTTTGATTTTTCGTACAACTCACCGAGCTTGAAATGCACGAGGTGATAATCCGGGCGCAACTCGAGCGCCTTGCGGTAACTGGCATCCGCCGCCGCCACATCACCCAACTGCCGGTGGGCATCGCCCATCCCGCTATGCGCCAGCGCGTACTTCGGGTCTTTCTCCAACGCTTTCCGGTAATAGACCGCCGCCACTTTCGCATCCTTCTCCAACAAGTACGCATCCCCCATCGCGTTGTTGAAGATCGCTGAATGGGGCTCGATCTCGATGGCCCGTTGCAATCGCAATTTCGCCTCGCGCGCCTGCCCGAGCGCCAAGTGGTACACCCCCAAACTGTAATACGCCTCTCCCGTGTGCCGGCCCGCGGCCTCCTCCAGTTCGACGTACTGCCGCAAATGCTCGCCCGCCGCCTTCAGCTTCCCCTGCTCTTTCAACAGCACGCCGAGATTGTGATGGGCGCGGCCAAATTTCGGATTGGCCGCCAACGCCTTCTCGTAGGCCGCTTGGGCTTCGGCTTCCTGCTTCGCCTCATCGTGCAAGACACCCAACTGCGTCCACACGTCCGCATCGTTCGGCTTCAATTCCAAGTACTGCCGGTAATACCCCAGCGCCTCGTCGCGCTGATTCAATCGCGTGCAGACCACCGCAATATTATACAGCGCATCCAAATGCCGCGGCTCCAGTTTGAGCGCTTTCAGGTACTCGCCTTTCGCGCGCGCCGCCGAATCTTTTTGCGCGAACTCATTGCCGCGCATCACGTGTTTCGCCGCCGGTGTCTGCGCCCACGCCGCCACTGTCACCGCCAGCCATCCGCCAACCAATAATGCCTTCATGTGCCTCCCAACTTCGCCAATGCTTGTTGCGCGCCCGCCGCCGCCGAACTGCCGGGA
>CAZJCX010000113.1:9556-10557 GCA_964544425.1 uncultured Verrucomicrobiota bacterium | reverse complement strand
AACCGCGTGTACGCGGCGACATGGCCGTCGCCGAAGAGAAAGTTGCTGGCGCCGACGTGGTACGCGGGATAGGTGCTGGCGCCGGTGCCGAAGCCGGTCCTGTCGGTCACCTCGTTGGTGGGATCAATCTCCTGCGGCGGCCCGACTTCGAGGTCGTCGGACATGAGGATGAAACTGGTGGGATTGGCGAAGGCTCGTTGGTCAATCGGATAGCTGCCCGCACCAGGACTGCCGGCCAGCCGGTAGTACGGGAGCATGTTGAGGTAGTAATCAATCGAAAGCTCCGGCATCCACGCCGGCCGCCCGATGTCGGTGTAGCTCTTGGTGGATTTGATGTAGGGCAGCAACACGTAGCCCCACGCCTTGTCAAAATCCGGGTCACCCCAGTTCGGCACGCCATTGAGCGCGTTGAGACGTCCGTTGTAATCGTCCCAATACATGGTCACGGACAACCCGAGTTGCCGGAGATTGTTTGCGCACGCGGCGCGGCGCGCCCGGTCGCGCGCTTTGCCCAAGCCGGGCAACAACAACCCCGCCAGCATGATGATGATCGCCAACACCACCAACAACTCCACCAGTGTGAATCCCCGCGCCTGTTTCATATTTTCCCCGGTTTGCCCCGCGCTTGCTGCGCCAGCGTTTTTATTTTTTTCAACTGGTCCCGCAACTCGCGCAACTCGTGATCGGCGGCGCTGATTTTCTCCCAGCGGTGCTGCGCGCCGGGAAACTGATCCCGGTACTCCTCCCGCATCAACCGTAGCCGGTGCTCGAGCCGGTCGATCTGTTCCTGCACCGACGCGACCTCGCCCGCATCCACCCGCGCCGTCAAATCGTACAACGCCCACACCGCCTGCCGCGATTCGTTCTTCGGCATCGTCTGAATTTCCATCCACTCCCGCAGCGGGGTGATCTCAAACCATTCCCCCATCCGTCCGCGCCAGCGGCGAAATCCGTCGGCGTTCGTCAGCTTCTGCACGTTGCGAGTGAGGAACATGCTATGG
>CAZJCX010000113.1:9302-9546 GCA_964544425.1 uncultured Verrucomicrobiota bacterium | reverse complement strand
AATCGCTGCCGCAGCACCTGCACCAGGTCGGCGTCGCTCTTATTGCCGAGCAGATTCGCGATCCGCTGCACCTTCTCGCGCTGCATCGGATGCGGGTCGTCATGGTCGAGCACCTTCAATTTGCTCGCAATCGCGCCGCGCTCGAAGGTGTCCGACGCGTACAACCGGTAATCGCCCCAGTACTCGACATAATTCAACACGTGGCTCGTCGAAAAAATCACCGTCCCCGCCGGCAAGGTCTCGC
>CAZJCX010000113.1:3948-9277 GCA_964544425.1 uncultured Verrucomicrobiota bacterium | reverse complement strand
CGTCGCGCGACTCAGGACAAAGCGGTCGAGCCGCTTGTCGAGGATTCGCGTCGTATCGCGCATGCTGATCGTCGCCAGGGCCAACACCACCAAACCGCTCGCCACCGGGCGTTGCCAGCCGCCGCGCAGCGTTTCCCAGACCCACGCCACCGCCCCGAGGATCAATGCGGGAAACACGCTCAGGAAAAACCGCGCGTACCCCGGTCCCTCGCTCGGCGGCGCCCAATAGTAAGCCGCGTACAGTAACATCCCCGGCCACGCCCACGCCGCCAGCAACGTCCCCCGACGCGGGTCGCGAAACACCAGCGCGATCATCCCGGCCACGCCGAGCGGAAAGACCAATCCTAGTCCGCTCGTCGTCAACCGCTGCCACATCAGCCACCAGTTTTCCTGAAACCACTTCCAGCCAAATCCGGTCGCCTCCTTGCACAGCGTGTAGCCGGTAATCCACGGCGCGCCGTACGCGATCCCGTGCTGCGCCACCAGCGGCGCAATCGCCACCGCCGCGCCACCGGCGAGCCACAGCGCGTCGCGCACCACCGGCTTGCCGACCGTCCGCCAGCGCCAGACCACGGCCACCGCAACCGGCAGGAACAACAACGCCTCGGTGTAGCGGATGGAAATTCCATACGCCGGCAACGCCCCGGCCACCGCCGCGTTCCATCGGCCGCCTCGCTCCCACCAGCGCCAGAGAAAAAACATCGCCCATACGGCGCAGCACAACGAGCCGGTATGACTGACCGCCGACAAACCGTAATGCGCGTTCAGCGGATTCGCGATGAGCAGAATGGCCGCCAGCGCGCCCACGACCGGATGCCACAACGCCCGGCCAAGAAAAAAAATGCCGAGCACACCGAGCACCGCCAAGATGGGGTTCACCCAGAAAACCGCGTCGTCGCCGGCGATCCGGTGCGCGACTGCGATGAGCGCCGGATACCCGACCGGATATTTCGCGTAATACACACCGGGCTGCGCTTCGACCCAGTTGCCGCTGATGAACTCGAACGGATCGCTCGTCCGTTTCGCCGCATCACCCGTCACGGCGAGACGCTTGCCGGTGAGCATGTAGCCGTTCTCATCCGTGCCCTCGAACGTGGGCACAAAATACCCCGCCAGCATCACAACGAACAGGGCGACCACCCCGGCCATCGCAACGCAGGTGAACCAACGCGAGTTCGCCTGTTCCTCCGCCATTGTTTCCTTCAGATTGTCCAACCCCGGTAACCCTTTAAAGTTCCGACGATTCTTTCGTCAATTGATAAAACCGCCAGACGATCTCCTCTTCAAACGCCCGCCCGCTCGGATACACCATCGGCTCCGCAATCCCCGCGTCGCGAATACCCCGATTCATCCGCTCCTCCGGGACGAAATCGCGCAGCCCGCGCAGCAACTCCCCCAACTCCCACCGGTCGCGAAGCTGATACGCCCGGCCATTCGCGCGCAGAATGGATTTTTCGGCGAGCGCCCATTGAATCCGCCACGGCTCGTGGCCGATGAACAACTCCAGCCGAAATTCTTCCGCGGCGACCAGCGTGCGCTGCCTCTCCGTCACCAGTTCGACGGATGCGCTCTTCCCACGGCCGACCAGTTTCGGTTTCAACTTCTCCTCCGACCGGTTCACCCAATCCTTTACAAACCCACCGGCCAAAAACACCGTTTCGTCGCGAGCGTACCGCTGCTCGTGGCCGTACATGTCTGTATTGACCACCGCCTCCGGCTCGACCCGCACCGCCAGACCGCGCACCGGCTCCGCCAACACCGGCAATTCATCATCGGCCACAACGTCGGTGGGAAACCCGCGCACGCGTAACGCGGCTTGAAACGCCAACGCATCCGCCCGCTCCAACCCGCTCACCACTACGCCGAACAATTCCCGCTGCAACACCGCGCAATCCGCCCGCGCCACACTGGGCACCGCGACCGACGCCTCCTCCATCTCCGCTCGCGAGATCGTCTGGTCGAGCGACTGTTGCAACAACGCGTACGTCACACCGCCACACCTTCCAGTCGGAGCAACTTGCGTTTCCACGCCAGCCCCGCCGTGAAACCGCCGAGCGAACCGTCACTCGCCACCACGCGATGGCACGGGATGATGACCGGGATGGGATTCGCCCCGCAGGCCGCGCCGACCGCCCGCGCCGCCTTGGGTTTGCCAATGCGCCGCGCCACCCAGGCATACGACCGGGTTTCACCGTAGGGAATCTGCTGCAGCGTCCGCCACACTTTGCGCTGAAACGCGGTGCCACCGGCGAGGTCGAGCGCCACCGACCACCGAACTTTCGCGCCCTCCGCATACCGCCGCAACTCGCCGGCTACCGTGGCACGAGCGTCCCGCTTGTGCGCTCGCGGGGCCGAGACAACCGGGACGCTTGTCCCACTGCTGCGGCGCGCTCCAAACTCCAACGCCGTGATTCCTTTGGCGGACGACTCCACCCAGAATGTTCCCAACTTTGTCCGAACCTTCATGGCGAGATGCTACTGCGCGGCCGGTAGCTTGTCACGCGCGGAGCCGGTCTGGTAGTGTCGCAACATGACGACGCGACTGATGGCGGTGGGCTTGGTGATCGCGCTGGCGGCGGCGTGTGTGCTGCGCTGTTTGCAAACCGTGCCGGCAGGACACGTCGGCGTGGTGGATTTATTTGGCCATGTCCGCGACGAGACGCTCGCGCCCGGGCTGCACTTCGTGAATCCCTTCGCGCAAGTGCGGCGGATGTCCATTCAGACCCGCGAGATCAAGGAAGTGATGGACACACCGTCCAGCGAAGGCCTCATTGTCCACCTCGAAGTCAGCGTCATTTTCCATCTCGATCCAGCCAAGGCCGTGGAAGTTTACAAGACCATCGGGCTGGGGTACGACGCGATTCTCGTCGAGCCGAATGTCCGCAGCGCCGTGCGCGAGATCACCAGTTCCCACGAAGCCAAGGCGCTCTACTCGCCAGAACGCGATCTGATGGGAGCCGCCATCAACCAACACGTCGTCGCCGCCGTCCAACCGCGCGGCATCTTGATCGAACGGATTCTGCTGCGCGACGTCCAGTTGCCCGCCAAACTTCAGGCTTCCATCCAGGAAAAACTCAGCGCCGAACAGGAAGCCGCCAGGATGCAATTCGTCCTCCAGAAGGAAAAACTGGAAGCCGACCGCAAACGCATCGAGGGCGAAGGCATCTCGACGTTCCAGAAAATTGTCACCGATGGCATCAGCGAAAATCTGCTCCGCTGGAAAGGGATCGAAGCCACGCGCGAACTGGCCGCCAGCCCCAACGCCAAAGTCGTCATCATCGGCGCCGGCCCCGGCGGACTCCCCGTGATCCTCGGCAACGACATTTTCGCCACTCCCCCGCCCAAACGCTAGCCGTCGTTCCCCGAAACGCATGACATCTTCAAGCCAACGGCAGGCGCTCTTCGCCGGTGATGCCGCGCAACTGTACCGCAAGCTGTCCAATGCCACCGGCTTGCTCAGTGATTATTACCGGGATTTTCAGGATCGGCTTTTGACGGACCCGAAGCACCGGGCGGGGTTGCTCGCGCTACCGGCTTTGGTGGATGACGCGTACGTGCCTGAGGCGCGGGAAACAGTGCAACAATTCTACCGCCACCTGCCGGCAAGGTCAATCTCCGATCGTCTCAATCTCATCCACCTGCCGGCAAGCGATACGAGTGACGCGATCCAATTCCACACATGGTGCTACTGCGGAACGGCGATGCGGCAGGCAGTGTTCTTTGACTGGCTCGCCACGCGCGGCGCGTGGTCGGCGGCGGAGGTGGACGAGGCAGCGGAATGCTTCCTCGATTTCGGGTTCAAGCACGCCTACATGCCCAGCCTGAGCCGGTGCCGGTCGAGCAACAACCAGAACCTGAGCATGGCGTTGTACTGCGCGATCGTCGGCTATCTCTTCGGGCACAAGCTGGCGCAGAAGCCGACCGGCAAGTTCCTATTCGATTTCGGGCTGGGCAAGTTGCCGGACTTGATCGGGTTGTTCCCCGGCGACGGCTACGGCGGGGAAGGTTCGACCTACACCTCGCACGTGAACACTCCCCTCGCCTGCTGGGCGGCGGAGTTCCTCCGCACGGTGACCGGTCAGGACTGGCTCGACCGGCCCTTCCGGCCAAACGGGACGACTTTGCGGAAGATGATCGAGATGGAACTGCGCATCCTGAGCCCGGGCGGGTTGCTCGCGCCGTGGGATCATTACGGCTGGCAACTGGAGATCAACGCCGCGCCGTTCGCCTATCTCGCCAAGGCCACCGGCAACCCGCGCTATCTGTCGCTCATCCCGAATTGCGTGGACCGGCGCACGCCCGGCATGTTGGCGTGGGGTGCGGACGATCCGATGTGGATGTTGTTGTGGTGGCCGGACGAGCACGCGGCCTATAACGACCGCACCTTGCCGGGCGAGTTGTTCGGCTGGTTTCTCCCGAAGACCGGCGCGGCGCTCGATGATCCCCCACGGAAAGCCCGGCTGATGCAGGTCTGGGATTTCTGCGCCGATACCGTGGCCGGCATTGGGCGCGCGCAGTGCAACCCGAACCATTTGATGTTCGACTACGCTGGTGAGCCGGTGTTTCAAGACGGTATCCAAAACGACAACCACGATCCGTGGCAATACCCGGCCGAGAAGGTCTTCGCCACAATGGACGCTGAAGAACGCGCCCGCTACCTCAGCTACCGGTCGTCGGTCGGCACCAACTACGACGCACTGCAACAACTGGTCACCGGCATCGCCCCCGGCTTGATCGGGTGCGCCAACGCCATCGTGATTGACGACGAACCATGGTACTGGCCCGCCCGCCTGGTCATCGGCCAGCCCGAAACGTATGAACGCGGCGGCGGCCGGCAAGTCGTGGCGACCGACTGCGCCGCGTTCTACCAGCCCCGGTACGACGTGACCCGCGCGTGCCGCACGTCGCTCTGGAGCGACGCGGGCTTCGGCATCGTGCTCGATACGCTGGAGGCGAAATCCCCGCACAAGTGGACGTGGCAGGTCCACCTCCGGCCGGACGTGACACTCGCGGGCGACACCGCCCGCATCCAACTCACCAACAACCACCACGTCCGCCTTGCGTGGCAGCCGGTCGAATCGGTGAAAACAGTCGCCCTCGAAAACTTCCCGCGCACCGAGGAGAAGAAGTGTCGCCGGCTCGAACTGAACCTGACTGGCGCCACCGCCCGCTTCGCCGTCCTCATCGCGCCCGACGCGCAAACCGCCACCATCTTGAGCGCGAACGACACAAGCGTGGAAGTCGAAATCAACGGCCAACGTCACCGGCTGGCGATCCCCGCCCCGGGCAAGCTGGCGGTCACGCCGGATGTCCACGACTTGAACGACAT
>CAZJCX010000113.1:0-3926 GCA_964544425.1 uncultured Verrucomicrobiota bacterium | reverse complement strand
CAGATCGCGACCTGCAATACCCGGAACTCGCCCAACTCTGCGGCCAGGTCGCGCCCAGCCCGGTCGAAGCGTTGGAACTCGCGTTGCGCTCCACGCACTGGCTCGCGCTCGCCGCCGCCGCGCTGGAAATTGGCCGGCAAGGTCTGTCCCAATTCGCTCCCACACTGCGCGACCAGCTCGCCCGTGAACACGCCAAACCGCATGCCGAGTTGTACGCCGAAACCGAAACGAATCGCTGGCGGTTGAAGACCGCGCTCATCGTTGCGCTCGGCCAGTTGCGCGACCGCGAATCCGTTCCGTTGCTCGGCCGGATTCTCGCCGACGCCCATGATTTCTATCCGGTCAGCAGCGTCGCCGCGCAGGCGCTCGGCCGCATCGGCGGCGCCGCAGCATTGGCCGCGCTCGCCCCGGCCTTGCAAGACAGCGAGCACAACACGCGCGTTCGCGCCCGGTACGCCGCCGCTGCGTCGTAGCGCGCCGTCAGACGTGTTCGTCGAAATCCACGACGGCGTGCGTGTACATCGGGCGTTGCCGGTCGAGGTTGGGCAAACCGTGAATCAACGCCGGCACTTCGCCCATCGGGTTGATGATCGTGCCGTGTCCGAGATGCGCCAGTTCCCGGCCATCGAAGCCGCACAAGTTCACCGCCGCCTCCGCCCGCCGATGCACGATGCAGTCGAGCACACTTCGACCGGGAAAGAAGACGCGCTCCAGCCGCTGGTAATACTTCTCTCGTCCGGTCTCCGTCAGCAAATCCGCCGTCGCCACACGATCTTCGCGACAGCCGCCTGCCGCCGTCGGCACCAGTTGCAACTCCACCCGCGCTTCATCGAGGATGACCGGCAAGTCCGTAATCCCGCTATCGGCGCAAATCGTCACCGCGCATCGGATCCCCTTCACCTCGAAAAACTCAAACTTCACCGCGCGCGGCTGCCCGGTTCCATCCACGCCTAACGGCGGCAACTGCTCCACGCACGGTTCCAGCGGCTTCTCCACGTTCGTCGTCCGGTGCTTCCGCTGCACCACGAATCGCCCGTCGGGGAACACCACGTAATGCGCGAGGTACCGCGGCGCTTCCACAAACCCCGCCGCGATCACCACGCCCGTCTCCTGCGCCAACTTCGCCAACGCCCGGTAGATCGGCCCCTCCCCCGCCCGCTCCGCCGTGGCAACCACTTCCGGGTACCCGCCGTACCCCGACGCGCTCAACTCCGGCGTCAGCAACAAATCCGCGCCATCCCAACCGGCCTGCCGCGCGAACTGCGCGAGCTGGCCCAAGTTGCGTTCCACTTGGCCGGGCAGGCTGGTGGTGGAGCCGAGCGCGATGTGGAGTGGACGCATCTCGGCGGAGAGTAGCCCGCACGCCCTGAGCCGGTCAAGGCAGAGCGCGATAGGCGGAGGGCGTGTCGCCAACGAGTTGCTTGAACTTGCGGTTGAAGTGAGCGAGGTCGCGGAAGCCGCACTCGTGGGCGATGGTGACGATCTTCTCGTCCGTGCCGCGCAACGCAAGCATCGCGGCCTGGATGCGGCGTTCGATGAGGTAGTCGAAGAGCCGTTTGCCGGTGTGCGCCTTGAACGCCCGGCAGAGGGAGGTGGGCTGGAGCCGGACGCGTTTGGCGAGGGCAGTCAGCGACTGCGGTTCAGCAAACGTTTCATCGAGGTGGAGCCGGAGATTCTCCATCGGACTCGGTGGCACGGGGACGAAGCCGGTCTGCAACACGTGCCGGCAACACAGCATCAGGAACGCTTTGAAATGCAGGCGCGCCATTTCCTCCCACCCCACCGGCTGGTGGCGCTGTTCGCGCTCGATGGCAAACAGATGCCCGGCGAGCGGTTGCGGGTCGTCGAACTGAAGACGCACGAGGCGATTTTGGCGATGGACGAATCGCGGGTGCAGCGGAAGCAATTGCGGGATGACCGGCTGCACGTCACGCGGCAGCACAGGCGGCGGATGGTTCTTGAGGTCCAGATAGACGTTGAGAATGTCCATCCCAGCCGCATCGGTGACGATGTCGTGGCGTTGTCCGTAGTGCGTCACCGCCAGTGACCCGCCGTGTTCTTCGAATTCGTCCTGCTCGATGTAGTGCCGACCGTGCCCGCGCAGGATGAAGCTGAGCAGGACGACGTTGACGGAGTGGAGCCGCAGCGTGCGGTGGATGTATGCGGGGAAGTGCTCCACGCCGAAGCCGAGCCGCGCCATGCTAACTTTAACGGACATTGCTGGCAATATAGTCCAAGTCACGGCCTCCAGTCGAGCTTATCTTGCCGCCATGAAGCTGACAATGACGGCGGAGCAGGTCGCGGCCTATCGCACGAATGGGTTCGTCGCCCACCGGGGATTTCTCGACGCGGGCGAGGTGGCGGAGTTGAAGCAGGCCGTACTCGATTGCGTGACGCAGTTGGGCAAACGGAAAGCGGCTGGTTCCGATATCGGCGAGGCAGGCGAGTCGCATTACGACAACGTCTTTACGCAGCGGTTGAATCTGTGGCGGATCAGCCCGGTGGTGAAGCGGTACATGTTGCATCCCGGCTTGGGCGCGATGCTGCGCCAACTGACCGGCCGCGCCATGCGCGTGTGGCACGATCAAACGCTCATCAAAGAACCATTCGGCAACCCGACGGCGTGGCACCTCGACAATCCGTACTGGTCGTTCTTCTCGCCGGACGCGATCTCGATCTGGATCGCCATCGAGGACGCGACGCTGGAGAACGGCTGCATGTGGTTCATCCCCGGCACGCACAAGCATGGCCGGTACGACAACTCCGGCATCGGCGTGAACATGGCCGACCTGTTCAAGCTCTATCCCGAAATGACGCAGACCGACCCGGTCGGAGTGCCGATGAAAGCCGGTGATTGCAGTTTCCACAACGGCCTCCTCGCCCACGGCGCGGGCGCGAACATGACCCGGCGCCGCCGCATCGCGATGACCTGCGCCTACATGCCCGACGGCTCCACCTTCAACGGCCAGCGCAACATTCTCCCGAAGGATTATTTCGAGTCCCTCAAAGTCGGCGACATCCTCGCCAACGACGACTGGAATCCGCTCGTGTAGCGGCGCGGGAAACACTCTTGCTGTGGGAGCGCCCTTCCGGGCGCGCCTGGGCGACTGTTGCGCCCAGAAGGGTGCTCCCACAACCCGACACTGCGATTGCTTTCTCGGCGCGACGGCACTACTATCCGCGCCCGCATGAGGATGAAACAACTGTTGGCGGCCAAGCTGCACGGGGGCGTGGTGACCGGCTGCGACCTGCACTACGAAGGCAGTTGCGCGCTCGGCCCCGATCTCCGCGCGGCGTCCGGAATTCTGCCGCTCGAAAAGGTGTCGGTATTGAATGTGGCGACCGGCAGCCGATTGGAAACCTACGTGATCCCCTCCCCCCAAAAGGGTGAGATCGCCCTCAACGGCGCTGCCGCCCGCCACGCCAGCGTCGGCGACAAAATCATCATCCTCACCTACGCCGTGCTCACCGACGATGACATCCGCTCCCACCAGGCGCGCGTTGTCATTCTCAATGAGAAAAACCAGATCATCGCCACGCGCGATGAATCGCCGGCCCCCGCATGAACCACATCCGCCGCGCGAAGTCGGTCTTCGACATTGAGTTGGACGCGCTGCGACGCACGCGCGCGGCGTTGGACGGCCGGTTCAATGCGGCGGTGGACACGATCATCAAGTGCCTCCGCAACAAAGGCAAAGTCGTCGTCACCGGCATCGGCAAGTCCGGCAACATCGGCCAAAAGATCGCCGCCACCTTCAACAGCACCGGCACCACCAGCGTCGTGCTCGATTCCGTCAACGCCATGCACGGCGATCTCGGCGTCATCAGCGACGGTGACGTGGTGCTTGCGCTCAGTTACTCCGGTGAGACCGAGGAATTGCTCCGCGTCCTGCCGGCCATCAAACGGTTCCGCGTCACCATCATCG
>CAZJCX010000112.1:10007-10724 GCA_964544425.1 uncultured Verrucomicrobiota bacterium | reverse complement strand
CAAAACGCCGCCCACCCGCCAGCCGAGGCGACCGTCGGCACCAGCCACACCAACGCGCCGGCCACCGCCACCGCGCCGGTCACAAACCACTTGCCCGCTGGTTGCCGGGCGGCCTGCCACGCGGCATACGAAACTAATATCGTCAATGGTGGTACCGTCTGCGGACGGACTCCCCCGACGACCGCCAACGCCAATCCCAGCGTCCCGGCCTCGGCCCAACTCACCCCCCGTTGCGCCGCCCGCCACGCCCACCACACCAACATCGTCACCGCCGCCGCGTCCGCCGCATACGACAACGCCACGCCGCTGTGAAACCACACTTGCGGACTCGTCAACGTCACCACAGCCGCGGCCGTCCCGGCCCGCCGGTCGAACATCGCCGTCCCCGCCAAGAACATCGCCGCCACCAGCGTCGCCCCGGCCAACACGCTCACCCACACCAACGCCGCGTGCGGATCACCCACGACCACGTTCACCAACTTCCCCAACGCCACAAACAGCGGATACCCGGGCGCGTGCGGCTGGCTCAACGCCACATTGAAATCCCGCACCGCCACCGCAAACTCACCGGCATCCAAATGATAGACATACCGGCTCCGCAGCGGCACGAACACCGCCACCGCGATCGCGCCCCACCCGATCGCCGCGCGCCACGGCACCGGCTCGATTTCACGTTGGTCACTCACCGCCGCGCATCGTCCGCCGTGAGCTGCCTCA
>CAZJCX010000112.1:6376-9989 GCA_964544425.1 uncultured Verrucomicrobiota bacterium | reverse complement strand
CCCGATCCCGGTGCGGTGAAGCGAGTGTCCGCGTACGCGAAACATGGCCTCGCGGGGGAAGACGCCCGGTCCGCCGCACTGCGAATCCTGTTGCCGCTCCGGTCGCGGGCCGGTAATGATGCGGGCGATGACACGCTCGGCGCGCGCGCGATGGTTGACCGGCCTGCAACTGGCCCTCGCGCTCGCGCTCGTGATCGCGGCGGCAGATTTCCTCCGGCAAACATTGCCGGGCCGGCAGTGGCGCAGCGATTTCTCCCACATCTACTCCGCCGGTATAATTCTCCAACAGGGCGGCGATGTGTACGCGACCAAGTTACGCGACTTCAACGAATCCGCCGCGCTCGGCTTCCTCGAAATCTTGCCGCACGAAACCAACCCGCCGTTGCTCGTCCGCGCCCTGCAACCACTCGCGCGGTTCAACGTGACGACCGGCTTCTGGATTTACACCGTGGCGCAAGTCAGCGCGCTCGCGATCGTGCTGACCGTGACGATTTCGCTTCTGGGACCGCGATTGTCGGCGGCCGCGTGGTGTTTGGCGACCGGACTTTTCGTATGCTCCGTACCGGTCATCCTGCATCTATGGTGCGCGCAGGTGCAGTTGCCGTTGCTGGCCTTGATCATGGCCGGCTACTGGTTGTGGCGGCGGAACCACGACCGGACGGCCAGCGCACTGTTGACGTTGGCGGGCGCGTTGAAGTTTTTCCCGCTCGTCGCGGCACCGTTGCCGGTCCTGAGTCGGCGCGACTGGCGTACGACCGGTTGGTGGGGCGGCTGGTTGCTCCTCTGGTTGGCGCTGCCGGGGGTGAGCTTGTGGCGGTCGTATCTGACCCACGGCCTGCCGAATCTCACCGCGTACTCCCGACCGGATCTCGACAACTATTCGTTGCCGACGTTCTTCACCGGGCTTGTCACGGTGTTGCAGGCGCCGCCCAGCCTGCGACCGTGGGCGAGCGTGGCCGGCTACGGACTGGCGGGGGCGCTCGTTTTCTGGGCGTGGTGGCAGGCGACCGGCTTGAGGCGCGACGGAGCAGCGGAAGTCGACCGGGTGTTTGCGCTGCTGCTCGTCGTTGCGGTGCTCGCGTCACCGATTGCGTGGACGCATTATTTTGTCTTTCTCTTCTTCCCGCTCGCGGTGCTCGCGATCCACGCCAAAGAAACCAGAAGTCTGTGGCGAATCATGCTTCTCGGCGGCGCTTGGTTGGCGTTCAACGCAGCCCGCACCGATCAAGTACCGGCCGACATCAGCGTCAGCGCCTGGCTGCTGCGGCGCGCGCCGTTGTTCGTCATGCTGGCGTTTTGCGCTTACTTTGGACGACGAGCAACGCCGTCAGCAACGCCAGCCCCACCACCGGCAGATAATTGAGCCAGCGCACCCCGACCGGCTCCCACGGTTCCAGCAAATTCAACAGAGCCAGCGCCGCGGCAAATGCGACGGTTCTCGCCGCGACCCAAGCCGTCCAGACCGGAAAAATCAGCAGCACGAGATAATGCGTCTGCACCGTCACTGACGCTGCCAGCATCGCGCAGGTGAGCACGCTGAATTCCGTCGCCGCCTCCGGTCGCCGCCACGCGCACCAACCGTATGCCACACCAAGGATCGCGACAGACCAAAGCGCCACCGGCAACCCGGTCGCCTTTGCCGCGAGCAGCGCGACGGAATAATTCGGCTGAAATGCTTTCGCCCACGCGACCACGGCCGGTAGTCCGTGCGCGAAAAACTCCCGCCACATCCCCCACCCCGTCACGCTGACTCCCACGGCGAGCAAACTGCCCGCGAGCAACCCGAGGCGCAGCGGTCGCCGCCAGACAAACCACGGCAGCAACGCCAGCGGAAACAGTTTCAGCAATCCCGCCACGACCACACACACGACAGCCGCGTCATCATTCCGCCCCCGTAGCCGGTACGCGCCGACCAACAACGCGGCGACAAGCAACTGGGTTTGACCGGTACACAGATGATAAAAGACCGGCGGTGACGCGAGCGCCAACAACCACACCAACCACTGCCTGCGCCCCACCGTCAACGCCAACACAGTGGCCAAACTGGCGAGTTGCAGCGTCGTCCAAACCCAAAAGGCTGGGCGCACCGGCAGCAGAGTCACCGGCGCCACCAACCACACGAGCAACGGCGGGTTGGTCGCGACGCGAATATCGTCGCTCCCCGTGAACCCAAACCGCGCATATTCCGGGGCGAGCGGCGTTCCGTACACGGGCCGGTTCTCGATCCACAACCGGCTCGTGACGTAGTAATGGGAAAAATCCAACTCCGTCGCCCGCCCCGGCAACGTCACGACCAGCCGCGTCAGCAACACCGCCGCGACCGCCACCACGATGAGCCGCACCCACCGGTTGCTGAAAACGCCTCCCATTCGCTCCGTTGTACCGGACAGTCGCCGCGACGACAAGACGACGGTGGCGCGAGCATCCCCGCGAGCAACGGGGCTGGCCTCGCGGGGACGCTCGGCCCACCGGACTGAGGCGGGACGGCGCTGGGCTTTGCGGTTGCCGGGGTTGGGCGGCCGGGGATATAGTGCGCGACCAAGGAGGTGGCATGACCGGGAATCGGCGTTGGTGGTTGCCGTCGGTGACGGCGTGGTTGTGGCTGCTGCTCGTGGCGGTTTTGCTGACGGAGCCGTGGCGCACGGTGTTGATCAGCGCCGATGGTGATCCGTTCATGCACTGGGCGTGCGGCGAGTGGATGCTGGCGCACCGGCAGTTGCTCGACCGTGATGTGTTTTCACAGACGCATTTCGGCGCGCCGATCATCTCCAAGGAGTGGCTGGCGCAACTGGTGTTTGCCGCCGGTGGCCGCGCGGGTGGTTTGACGGGCGTGGCGGTGGTCGGGGCGTTGCTGGCGGCGACGACGTTTGCGTGGTTGCACCGGCAACTCCTGCGCGAGCGACAGGATTTGATTTTGGCGACCGGGCTGACGGTGCTCGCGGCGTGGGCGGCATCGGCGCATTGGATTGCGCGGCCCCATTTGTTCACGCTGCTGATGTTGGTGATTTGGAATGGCGAGTTGCGCAGAGCCGCCGGGACGGCGGCCACGACACCGCGCTTGTATGTGACGTTGCCGGTGCTGACGGCGTTGTGGGTGAATTTGCACGGCGGGTTTTTGGCGGGGTTGATTACGCTGGGGAGTTACGGACTGGGGGCGGTGTTCGCGCGCGATGGGATGCGGGTGCGGAAGTTGGCTCTGACCGGACTGCTCTGCGCGGTCGCGTCGCTCGCGAATCCGGCGGGGTACAAGTTGCACCTGCACAATTTGGCATTCGTGAAGAACGAGTTTTTTGTCGGCTGGTTGAGAGAGTATGCCGCGCCGAATTTTCACCTGCCGGACTTTACCGGGTTCTTGGTGATGTTGTTGGTGTTGCTGGTGGTGTTGGCGCGGGTGCGGCCGGTGCTGAACGCGACTGACCTCGTGCTGCTCGCCGTGTGGGGTTATTTCGCGTTGTACTCGGGGCGGAACGTGCCACTGTTCGCGATTTTGGCGGCGCCGATTTTGGGTCAGGCATTATCGGCGGCGGCGTCGGAACGGTGGCGGGCGCGGTCGCAGCGGTGGGCGGAGTTTCGCGGCGGCTGGCCGGTGGTGGGCGTGCTCGCGGCCGGCGTG
>CAZJCX010000112.1:4845-6328 GCA_964544425.1 uncultured Verrucomicrobiota bacterium | reverse complement strand
CGGCCGACAAATTTCCGGTCGAGGCAGTGCAATTCATTCGCGCTCATCCGGAGCAGTTTACCGGGCGAATGTTCAATCAGTACGTCTGGGGCGGCTACCTACTCGTGGCGTTGCCGGAGCACAAGGTGTTCATTGATGGCCGAGCGGATTTCTTCGGGGAGGAGCACGTGCGGGACTTCGATGCGATCGCGGCGCTCGCGCCCGGCTGGCGGGAGCGGTTGGTAAAACACGAAATCGCGTGGACGCTCTTTCCGACTGATCACCGGTTGAATCGCGCGTTGGAATTGTTGCCAGCGGAGTGGACGCTGGCGTACACCAACGCGACCACCACGATTTATCGTCGGCTCCCATGAGCGCGCGACGGTGGTTGGAGTGGGTGTTTTTTGCGTTCGTCGCGACGTTGGCCAGCCATCAGATTTTTGACCCGGATTTCTGGCTGCATCTGGCGGCCGGGCAGCGGATGTGGGAGACGCAGGCGATCTTGCGAACGAACACGTTTTCGTTCACGCACCCGGATCATCCGTGGACGAATGTGTATTGGTTGTACCAGCTCGTGCTGAGCGCGGCGTGGCAGGCGGCCGGGCCGGTGGGGATCGTGGCGGTGCGGGTGGCGCTCGCGCTGACGCTGGCCGGGTTGATCGTGTACGGGTTTCGTGACCGCCGCTCGCCTTTGACGGCCGGGGAGTTGGTGATGCTGTTGCTGATGTGGCCGCTGGTCGCGCCGCGGGCGACGGATCGGCCGGAGTTGGTTTCGTTTGTGTTGTTGGCGGCGACGTTGGCGTTGGCGCGGCGGCGGCGCTGGTGGTGGTGCGTGCCGTTGCAGTTGATTTGGGCGAACTCGCAGGGGTATTTCGTGTGGCAGCCGGTCGTGTTGGGATTGGTGGCGGTGAGCGAAGGGATGGCGGGCCGCCGGCGTGATGCGGGGAGTGCGTTGGGGGCAACGGCGGCTTCGGCGGTGTTGACGATGGCGTCGCCGTTTGGGTGGCGGAATCCGGGATTAGCGTCGGAGTTTGGCCGGACGATGCGGTTGTTCGGCGGCGTGGTGGAGGAGTTGGTCAGTCCGTTTCATCCCGTGGTGCGGGCCACGGACGGCACCGGCTGGTGGCTGGTGGCGGTGTTGGCTGTGGCCGGGGTGTCGTTGTACCGGCGGCGGGCGGCGCTGACCGCGCTGGATTGGCTGCCGGCGTTGGCGACGTTGCCGGTGGCGTTGACGGTGCGGCGGGCGGTGCCGTTGTTTGTGATCTGCGTGTTGCCAGGGTTGTTGGCGCCCGGGCTGGACATGCGCCGGTGGCGATGGGCGGCGGTGAGTTTGGCGGTGTTGATGGCGGTGGGGTTTTACCGGGGTGAGCGGGAGTTTGGTTGGCGGGTGCGACCGGACGCGGCGTTGGCCGACGCGGCGGCGTTTGTGCGGGCGTTGCCGGCGGAAGCGCGCATCTTGAATGCGGAGTTTCATACCGGCGGTTTTTTGGCGGCGCACGGACGT
>CAZJCX010000112.1:2713-4819 GCA_964544425.1 uncultured Verrucomicrobiota bacterium | reverse complement strand
TGGAGGCGTACCCGCCGGAGTTTTTGCGCCGGTATTTGGCGACGACGGATGGGTTTGTGGCGTTGGCGAAGGAGTACCGGATTTCGCATTTGCTTGTGGCCGGCGATGGGGTGCGGGAGTTGCCGGAGTTTTGGCGGTTGGTGTACCGGGATGAGCGCGCGGGGGTGTTCGCGGCGTCGCTTGCCAAGTGAGGCAATCTTGTTACACTGCGCGCCCGTGAAGATGCGCACGTTGGGGGTGATTCCCGCGCGGTATGGGGCGCAGCGGTTTCCCGGCAAACCGCTGGCGTTGATCGCCGGCAAGCCGTTGGTGCAGCGGGTCTATGAACAGGCGGCGCGCGCCACGAAACTCGATGAGGTGATCGTCGCGACAGACGACACCCGGATTTTGGAGGCGGTCGAGAGTTTCGGTGGGACGGCGGTGTTGACGCCGCCGGAATGTCCGTCGGGCACGGATCGAGCGGCGGCGGCGGCGCGGGATCATCCGTGCGATCTGGTCGTGAACATTCAGGGCGACGAGCCGTTGTTGCGCCCGGAGATGATTGATCAGCTCGTGACCGGCATGGTGTCGGCGCCGGGGATTCCAATGGGGACACTGGCGCGGCCGGTGGTGGCGGCGGACGTGTGGGCGAACCCGAACGTCGTGAAAGTGGTGTGCGGCGCGGCGGGAAATGCGTTGTATTTTTCGCGCTGCCCGATACCGTACGCACGGGAGGCGGGGGGGCAATTCGTCAGCGGGCTGGCGCACAAGCATATTGGGATCTACGCCTACCGGCGCGAGTTTTTGCTGAAGTTCGTCGCGTTGCCGCCGTCGCCGTTGGAGCAAACGGAGAAACTGGAGCAGTTGCGGGCGCTGGAGAATGGGTTCGCGATCCGGGTGTGGGTGACGCCCCACGATTCGATCGGGGTGGACACGCCGGCGGATGTGAACTTGGTGGAGGAAATTTTGGCCGCGGAATCACGCAGATAGGCACGGATGAAATATATTTTTGTCACAGGCGGAGTGATCAGTTCGTTGGGGAAAGGGCTGACGGCGGCGTCGCTGGGGACGTTGCTGGAAAGCCGGGGACTCAAGGTCACGCTGGCCAAGTTCGACCCGTACTTGAACGTGGATCCGGGCACGATGAGTCCGTTCCAGCACGGCGAGGTGTACGTCACGGACGACGGCGCGGAGACCGATCTCGACCTCGGCCATTACGAGCGGTTCACCCACGCGAAGCTCTCGAAGCTGAACAACCTGACCAGCGGCCAGGTCTATGCGCGGATCATCGAACGCGAACGGCGCGGCGATTTTCTCGGCAAGACCGTGCAGGTGATCCCGCATGTCACGAACGAAATCAAACAACGGATCAAGGACGTCGGCGAACGCAGCGGTGCGGACGTGGTGCTGATCGAAATCGGCGGAACGATCGGCGACATCGAGGGACTGCCGTTTCTGGAAGCGATCCGGCAATTCGCGCTCGAAGCGGGGCCGCAGAATGCGTTGTTCATCCACGTGACGCTCGTGCCGTACATCCGCGTGGCCGGCGAGATCAAGACGAAGCCGACCCAGCAGAGCGTCGCCAAGCTGCGCGAGATCGGCATTATGCCGCACATCTTGATTTGCCGGAGCGAAAAGCCGCTCGACGGCGAGGTGCGCGGGAAGATTTCGATGTTCTGCAACGTGCCGGTCGAATGCGTGATCGAGGAACTCGACGTCGAACACTCCATTTATGAGGTGCCGTTGGCGTTGCACGCGGAGAAAGTGGATGAGTTGACCTGCAAACTGCTCAACATCGCCGTTCCGCCGGCGGACATCCGCGAATGGCAGGCGATGCTGTACCGGCTCATCAACCCGAAACACAAGGTCCGCATCGGCGTGGTTGGCAAGTACATCCAGTTGCAGGACGCGTACAAGAGTCTTTACGAGGCGCTCAAACACGCCGGCGGGGCGAACGATACCGCCGTCGAAATCGTCCGCGTGGATGCCGGCCACATCGAGAAGAAAGGCGCCGCCGAATGTTTGAAGGGGCTGGATGGCATCCTCGTGCCGGGCGGTTTCGGCAACCGCGGGATTGAAGGCAAGATTGCCGCCGCGCAGTACGCGCGCACGACCGGCATTCCGTAC
>CAZJCX010000112.1:943-2703 GCA_964544425.1 uncultured Verrucomicrobiota bacterium | reverse complement strand
ATCTGCCTCGGGATGCAGATCGCGGTGATCGAATTCGCCCGCCACATCGCGCAACTGACCGGCGCCAACTCCACCGAGTTCGAGCCGGCCACCGCGCACCCGGTCATCTGTTTGCTCGAAGAACAAAAGGGAGTCCACACGAAAGGCGGCACGATGCGGCTCGGCGCGCAGACCTCCAAGTTGCTGCCCGGCACCAAGGCGCACGCAACCTACGGGGTTGAGGAGATCAGCGAACGGCACCGCCACCGCTACGAATTCAATAACGCGTATCGCGACCAATTCATGAAGGCCGGGCTGGTCATCTCCGGCATCTACACCAAGTTTGATCTAGTGGAAGTCATCGAACTGCCCGACCACCCGTGGTACATCGCCTGCCAGTTCCATCCCGAATTCCAAAGCAAACCCCGCCGCCCCCACCCCCTTTTCCACGGCTTCATCGCCGCTGCGCTGAAGAACAAGAAACCATGAATACCGTGCGCGTTGGCAAACTGAAGCTGGGTGGCGCGGGGGCGCCGTTGTTCGTAATCGCCGGACCGTGCGTCATCGAAAGCGAAACGCTCGTCCTAAAAACGGCGGCGACACTGCAACGGATCTGCGCGGACTTGGAGTTGCCGTTCATTTTCAAATCGAGTTTCGACAAGGCCAACCGCACCGCCGGCGATTCGTTTCGCGGGCCGGGGTTGAAGAAGGGGCTGGCTATCCTCGCGAAAGTGAAACGCGCCCTCGGCGTGCCGATTCTGACGGATGTCCACGAAATCGCGCAGTGCCAACCCGCCGCCGTGGTGTGCGACATCCTGCAAATCCCCGCCTTCCTCTGTCGGCAAACCGATTTGATCGAAGCGGCCGCGCGCACCGGCCGGTGTGTCAACGTGAAGAAGGGACAATTCCTCGCGCCCGCAGATATCCGCCACGCCATCGAGAAAGTTACCGGCGCGGGCGGCCGGAGTATTCTCATCACCGAACGCGGCAGTTCCTTCGGCTACGGCAACCTCGTCACCGACATGCGCGCCATCCCGATCATGCGCGAGTTCGGGTGGCCGGTCGTCTTTGACGCGACGCACAGCGTCCAGATGCCCGGTCAAGGCCGCATCACCGGCGGCGACCGGCGGATGGCGCCGGTGCTCGCGCGGGCGGCAGTCGCGGCCGGTTGCGACGGCGTGTTCATCGAGACGCACCCCAACCCCGACCGGGCCAAGAGCGATGCCGCGAACCAAATCCCGCTGGCGCAGCTCAAAGACATCCTCACCACCCTGCGCGCCATCCACCGCGTAACGGTGCGGTGAACTTTGTAGCGGCGGTCTATGACCGCCGCCCACCACCACAACAGTCGCAGTGCGCGCGGCTTGCCGGTGACCGGTGTTCTGCTACACTCCGCCCGCATGATTCGCGCCGCGGAACTTCAGGAACGGCTCAAACGCATCCGGTGTCTGTTGCTGGACGTGGATGGCGTGCTGACCGATGGCAAAATCTACTTCGACAGCCACGGCGGTGAACTGAAAGCGTTCGATGTGCAGGATGGTCATGCGATTTCGATGGCGTTACGCGTCGGCTTGCCGGTCGGATTCATCTCCGGTCGGCCGTCCCCAGCGACCACGCGGCGCGCGGCGGATCTCGGCGTGACGATTTGTTTTCAGAAACCCACCAACAAAATGGAGTTGGTCGAAGAAGTGAAACAGCAACTGCAACTCGCCAATGACCAACTGGCCTTCGTCGGCGATGAACTGGTGGACCTCCCGGTCTTGAAACGCGCCGGTCTCGCG
>CAZJCX010000112.1:0-875 GCA_964544425.1 uncultured Verrucomicrobiota bacterium | reverse complement strand
GCGGCCACGGCGCGGTGCGCGAGGTCATCGAGATGCTCCTCAAGGCGCAGGGCCTCTGGCAAAAAGCGGTCGAGAAGTATTTGGTGTGATGACGTGAAACGCATCCTGCCCCTCCTCTGCATCCTGCTCGCGCCGCGATTGGCGGCGGCGGAGACGAACACCGCCATGACGGGCTATATCCAAAACTTTGAGGTGCCGGAGCGGGACGAAAACGGCAACCTGCGCTGGAAACTCAGCGGCGACCGCGGCCAGTTCATCGCCGACGGCAGGATGTTCGTCCAGCAACTGCGCGCGGAGTTTTACGCCAGCAACCGCGTCGAGTTCGTCTTCACCGCCGACGCCGCCACGCTCGATCAAGTCAACAAACAGGCCCACTCCGACACCCCCATCCGTCTCGAGGGCGCCAACCTCGTCATCACCGGCACCGGCGCGGAGTGGACGGGCGCCAGCAACACCTTCCTCGTCCGCAGTAACGTCCACGTCATCATCTCGCAGGAAAGGAACCAGCCATGAAGCCACACGCCCTCGTCGCCCTCCTCGCCGCGATTAGTTGCTGGGCGCAGGCCGACACCGGTGCCGTCACCAACGCTCCACCGGTCGCGGAGCCGACGATTGTCACCGCCGATTCGTTGAACGTGGACTACCTGAACAACCTCGGCACCTTTACCGGCAACGTGCTGGTGATTGATCCGAAAATCACCGTCCGCGCCGACCGCATGATCGTCCAATTCGGTGCGTCACCCACCGGCGCCGCCACGAACGTCCTCAACCGTTCGCTCCAGAAAATCGAAGCCCACGGCGGTGTCGTCATCACCGCCGAAGACAAAAAGGCCGTCGCTGACCACGCCGAATACACCGCCGCCGACGGCAAGGTC
>CAZJCX010000111.1:8322-10780 GCA_964544425.1 uncultured Verrucomicrobiota bacterium | reverse complement strand
AGAAACTGAAAAAGACCGTCATCGTGTCCGCCCACGATTTCATCAAGACCCCGTCCGCCAGCGCGCTGCGCGACCTGATTTGGGAAGCCACCACGTACGCCTCACTCATCAAGATCGCCACGCTCACCAAAACCGCCGCCGACATCGCGACGCTCCGCGGGTTGCTCGAACAGGATTGGGGCGTGCCGCTCGCCGTGATGGGCATGGGCGAACTCGGTTTCGCCAGTCGCGTCGAGCTGGCCCAACACGGCTCCGCGCTCGTGTACGGCTGGTTGGATGATCCCATGGCGCCCGGCCAACCGAGCGCCGCCGAGTTGCTGGCAAAACTGTAGCTTTGGCCAATTCGGAATCCCCTGCCAAGACTGCAGCACCGCGGACAATGGATGTGACTCCGCCGGCAATTTGCAGTCCACCTCCGACCGGGGCGTTGGCGCAGGCTCCTTCGAGCTATGAAGCCCCCAGCCGCCGTCGTAGTTTCAGTGTCTGACGCAACAACGGCAGGTGTGCAACGTCCTTGGGACGACGAACCAACTCCTTGCTCTTGATGATGCTCTTCAACGGCACCACCTGAACAACCATTCCTTGCCAACGGATCCGGACTGCCCTTTTGCTCTCCGATTGAAACGATCCCAAACCATCAATGTGAAACAAGAAATTCACGAGCGAGTCATCGCTCAAAGCAACCGTTGTCCGCGCCAGTGGCGTCGCACCTAGTTTGCGACAAAGCTCATGGAGTTGGAAATAAGCGCGCTGGGAGATCGAGCCAAATATCCGTATCGAGGGTCGTGGCGGGCACACCTTGCAAGACGGCAGCCGACATCCCGGCTATTTGAAACCGTATGCCTTCCTGCCGGAGCGCGTGTATAAGCCGTGCGAGCGGAGAAAGTTTTCGTGCATGCGCCACCGCTCGTCGGGGGTGGCGGCCAGACTGCGGGCGAACAGCACCTTTTCGTCGTCGCTGAGTCCGCGGACGTTTTGCAGTTGCCATAAATATCTCCGCATGCGCTTACGCATACCCGAAACAATACCCTGTGCTGCCACTGGTGGCAATTGCGTCTTACCGGCCTAGAAGTCCCTGGGCGGTGTTGGAGCCATTGTTCGTGGTGAAGCCGAGGTGCTTGTAAGGGTCTGAGCTTGCGCCGCTACAATCATGGCAAGCACGCACTGATTGTGGGAGCACCCTGCTGGGTGCGACCGCTGCGGGTTCGCGCCCGGAAGGGCGCTGCCACAACAGGATTTTCACCGCACCGGGGCGGCGAGGTCAGCGGCGGCGCGGCGCAGGAGATATTTCAGCTTGGATTCTTCGACGCGGCGGGTTGCCTCTTTGAACGGGAGCCATTCGCGCTTGCGCACGTCGGCTTCGGGCCAATCGGCAAACTCGCGTTCGACCTCGAACAGGAACACCTCGACCCGGTAGCGGCGGCCCCATTTCTCGTAGCCGTATTCGCCGAGCGCGGGCGTTTGAATCTCGCCGCGAACACCGGCTTCCTCCCACGCTTCCTGGGCGGCGGATTCGGCGGCGGTGAGGTCTTCCTCGATGTGACCTTTCGGAATGACCCAGCGGCGGCGGCTGGTGGAGGTGATGAGCACAACGCGCGGTTCGTCGTCCTCCCACCGATACGCAATCACACCGGACTGTAGCTGCCAGCGATTCATCGGGTTCCTCCTTTACCGGTTCAACGCGACCCCCCGGCGCAGAAACGTCGGCACATCGAGATTCTCCCCGTTCCACAACGTCGGCTCGCTCTTCTCAAACCGGCCGCGTGTCACGGGATCGAGCGCCAGCGTTTCCTGTTTTGGTTTGGACGATTCTTTTTTCTTCGTCACCGGTGCGTCCTCTGGCGCCGCGCTTGCCACGCGCGGCAAGGGCGCGGCCGGGCTGCCACGCTCGCCGAGCGCAGCGCCAGTCGGTTTACCAGGCGACGCGACCGGCTTGCGGGGCGTCAGATTGGTGGACGCGATGACGGTGACCGCCAGTTTGCCCCGGTAGTCTTCGTCAATCGCCGCGCCCATGATGATGTGGGCGCGCGGCGCTTCCTGTTTGATGGCATCCACGATTTTCTGCACATCTGTCAAAGCAAGATCGGGACCGCCGAGAATGCTCACCAGCACGCCTTCCGTCCGGCCCAACGTCTGCCCGGCATCCAACACGGGACTTTCCAACAACGCCTTCACGGCCTTCTTCGCGCGGTCGTCGCCCTCGGCCTCGCCGCGCGCGAACAGTCCCTCGCAATGCTTGCCGGCCAACACGGCGCGGATGTCGGCGAAATCCAAATTGATCAAGCCCTGCCGCGACATCAGTTGCCAGATGGCCTGCGCGCCACTGGCGATGGTCTCATCGCATTTCCGAAACGCCTCCACGGCGGTCGCCTGTTCGCCAACGAGCTTGAACAGCTTGTCGTTCGGAATGCAGATCACCGCGTCGGCCTGCGCCTTCGACTGGTCTAACTGCGCGACC
>CAZJCX010000111.1:6370-8312 GCA_964544425.1 uncultured Verrucomicrobiota bacterium | reverse complement strand
TGCTGCCGCCGCCGGTCGCCCTCGAAGCCGAACGGCAACGCCACGAACGCCAGCACGAGCGCGTTCTGCTCGTGCGCCGCTTTCGCCACCACCGGGGCCGCGCCGCCGCCCGTGCCGCCACCGAGACCGGCCGTGATGAACACCACGTCCGCGCCCTGCACAACCGCTTCAATGCGTTCGCTGTCGAGTTGCGCCGCGCGCGATCCGATGTCGGAATCCCCACCGGCACCGAGACCGTGTGTGAGGGTCGCGCCGATCGGCAGTTTTTCGGGCGCGGGATTACCGGCCAGCGCCTGCGCGTCGGTATTGATGGCGATGAGTTCTGCGCCGGGCAACAGGTCGTGCTGGGCGATGTGGGCGACGGCGTTGCCGCCCGCGCCGCCGAGGCCGAGGATTTTCAGTCGGAATCCAGTGGGTTTATCGGGTTTGCTCATGAAATCTCCTCACAAAAATGCGCGGACTTTCGCGACCGCGCCGCGGACTTTCTCGCGGAACCGATCCCACGGCCCGGGCGCTTGGTGGTGATCGCGTTGCGCGCTCAGGGCGTACCGGACCAAACCGATCGCCGTGGAGTATTCCGGGCTTTCAATCGCCGAGGTCGGGCCGCCGACCGTCTGGCTGTGGCCGATATGAACCGGCAGGCCAAAGATCTCGCTGGCGAGCGTCTCCAGCCCGCGCAACCGCGCGCAGCCGCCGGTGATGAACACGCCCGCGCCGAGATACGCCTGCAGTTCCTGCTTTTCCAACTCGCGTTTGATGAGTGTCAGCGTTTCCTCAACGCGCAGGTTCATCGCCCGGCAGAGTTGCAATTTGGACACCTGCAAGTCCGGCAGGCCCACCTCGCGTTTGAACGTGATCAGTTCGTTCGCGGCCGGGACCACCACGGAACCGTGGTCGATCTTGAGCTGCTCGGCGCGGTTGATGGGAATTTTCAAACCGATCGCGATGTCGTTGGTGATGTGGTCACCGCCGACGGCGATGACGCCGCTGTGCTGGATGGTGCCTTCCCGATACACGAGGAAATCCGTCGTTCCGCCGCCCATGTCTATCACCAGCGCGCCGAGTTGCTGATCTTCCGTCGTCAACACCGCCAACGCCGACGCGAAGCTGCTGACGGCGATGTTCTCAATGTCGAGCGGCACTTGTTTGACGCAGCGGATCGTGTTCTGGAGCCGCGTGCGCACGCCGTGAATCACATGCACGTCCGCTTCCAACATCGTCCCGAACATCCCCACGGGGTTTTGGATGCCATCGTGGCCGTCCACGTAGAAATGCTGGCGAATGGCGTGGATGACCACGTGATCCATCGGGATGTTCACCGCCTTCGCGTTCAGCAACACGTTGCGGACTTCATCGCCGCTGATCTCCCGCTCCTCGTTGGTCACCACCAGGCTGCCGCGATTGTTGAAACTGCGGATGTGCCCGCCGCTCACGCTGGTATAGACGCTGTGGATTTCCACCCCGGCATTGTCCTCCGCCTCCGCCACCGCCGCGTGAATGCTCTGCACGGCCGCGTCCATGTCGGCGATCTCGCCCTTGCGGATGCCTTGCGACGGCGCCTGGCCGACCCCGATGATCATCAAATTGCCGTCCTCGAGCACCTCGCCGACCACCGCGCACACTTTCGACGTGCCAACCTCCAACCCCACAATGATCTGATCTTTGGAAAACATAATGATCGCTTTCAGTTCACAAACGTGACCGGCACCGACCGGCTCACCGTCAAATCTACCGTCCGCACCGCCTTGTGCCGCTGCTGCGCCCACAACACAATCACACCCAACCGCCGCAACTGCTGCGTAAAATCCTCCGCATCAAACTGCGCCGTCATCCCCTGCGCCGTCGCCACCGCCAACGTTCCCGGCTTCGAAACGTCCACCCGTTCCAACTCCATCAACGTCCCCACCGGCGTGCTCCGCCAACTGGAGCTCGAAGCCACCCA
>CAZJCX010000111.1:0-6360 GCA_964544425.1 uncultured Verrucomicrobiota bacterium | reverse complement strand
GTACACCGCCTCCGACTCCAACCGCCGCCCCACCTGCACCTGTGCGACCGGCACCCCGGTAATCACCGGCAACGGCCCCTGCCCGCGCGGCGCCACCACCGTCCCGTCCGCCAGCTTGATCGGCCTCATCACCACCCCGGTGCGATCCACGTAAAACATCCCACCCGCCCCGCCCCCGATCCGCGCCACCGGAATCCGTTCCTCCACCTCGATCACCAACCGCCCCGGCATCACCCGCCGCACCTGCGCCCGCCGGATCAACGGCACCAACTCCAACTGCCGCCGCGCCTCCGCCAAATCCACCCCCAACAAATTCTGCCCCACCGCCACCCCAGCAAACCGCGCAATCACCGGCGCCTCCAACACCCCGGCATTCCGCACCTCGATCTGCGACACGATGAACCGCGGATTCTCAAACACCAACCGATCCGCCGCCCACCGCCCGCCTCGGAAGATCCCGTACCCGGCCAACCCCACCACCGCCGCCACGGCCACCACCAACCCCACGCGCCCCAATCGCCGCCGCGAGGCCCCCTCCCGGTGGACTTTCACCTCCAATAAATATTGCTGCCGCTTCCGTCGCCGATTCATTCTTGATAACCTTCAGCTTGCGTTGTTTTCGTCGGACAACACCAAGTATCTCCGTTCAATCAGGTCTCGCTCCCCCATTTTCGCTCTGGCTTCATCGTCTCAAACGCTAGTTGCTAAGCAGCAACGATGCAGTTGGTCTTGCCGTTGGTAGGGCGCGCCGATTCGTTGTTGACGCGCGGCGCGCCCGGCGGTCGCGCCCCACCTCCCGCCAATCGGTGCGTCCCGTTCGAGAAGGGCCGCGCTCGGGAACATCCCTGTGGTCACGGTTTCGACGCCGAGCTGCCTGCCACCAACTGCATCGTTCCGGCTAAGACATGACCCCGCGAAGCTACGCTGGCCACCGGCATAGATGTGGCAGAGGGTTTGGCTGCCGCGCACTTCGTAGATGCCGCCGATCCAGATGGTGTACGTGCCGCCGTTGTTCTTCCACAACCGCGCCCCACCGTCGGCGTAGCCGACAAGGGCCATGCACAAAAAGCACGCGAAGATCAACAGGCCGCACAGCCCGCTCACACTCCACCTACTCAGTTTTCTATCCCCAGACATTTCCTCCTTGTCACCTCATCCGCATTTCAAATAGTACGTCGTCCGCCGCCACATCGAAACTTATTGTACTTGTTGATACAGAATTACTCCTCGATGTGTTGTGAATACTACTGGCATAATGTTCTTTATTGCGCCATCCACTGCGATTGCTGGTATTCTTAACTCAAATTGATGGGGGCTAAACTCTTTGAGGAGAACATTGATAAACAAATTCCTCACATACTTCGTTTTCCCTACGTACACCTGATCTCCTTCCAGCCGATCCAAAGCTTGAAACGTAGCTTGTTTCGTATGTGATTCAGTAATCATCTCCGATTCAATCCTATCAATTTTCACGATCTGGGTTGCTCCCATGTTGGACGACGATATCTCTAACGTGTCAGAGACCAGTTGTATCCACTGACCTTGAGGAACAACAAACTGCAACCGAATCAAAGTGTCGGAGCCAGATGGTTTGGCTCTGATATTGAGAATCACTTGGCCACCTAGATCAATCGTCAGGCTGTCGCGAAGATTCCATGTCCCAAAGGCTTTCGTCAGTTCTCCACTACCTTGAGGTACATACCAAACACTCGGAGCAACACACCCTGCGAAACCGAGCAGACAGAGCAACAAGGTCGACTGACGTAACCCTCTCATTTGCTCCACTCCCTAAATGAACCTCCTTGAACGAGGGTGTTCGCAAACCCACTGCCATAGCCGATTGCGGTGCTTTCCAAAAAATAACTCAGGTATTGATCTCGAGATGCTGCATCTATTGGAAGGTCTCCGATCGAAGCCAGCCACCCGGAAGCAGCACCGCTGATTGCACCCGTCGCAGCGCCCAAACCAATATTCCCACCTGTAATAGTCGCATTGATCGCTCCGCCGGCTGCTCCACCAACAGCGCCACCAACGACCGCACCAACGAGGCTACCCGTACCGGTGCCAACTGCCGTACCGGTAGCAGCAGCACCAACTGCAGCACCAGCCCAAGCACCCAATCCGCCGAATAGCCCCCCTATGGCACCAGTGAGTGCTCCAAGCCCGACGTTTCCACCCTGCGCCGCTGCTGCCGCTGCTCCGACTGCCGCCCCTACAACTACGCCGATGATAACCGCTGTAAGTCCGAAGTCATGTCCACTCGGATCAATGTATTTGAGTGGGTTGTTGTTTACGTAGGAGTACCGGTTCAGCGGCTGCGGATCACCGGGGCTGGGGACGATGCTGTCAGGCTGCACAAACCGGCCCAATTCTGGGTCGTAATAGCGGGCGTTGTAGTAATACAGGCCGGTGTCTTCGTCGAGGATTTGACCGGTGTAGCGGTTACTGACATTGAAACTGCACGTCGTATCGTCGTACTTGGTCTTGCCGAAGGCGAAGTATTCGTAGTGATCGACCAGGTTGCCGCTGCGGTCGGTCATAATGTTCGAACTGCCGAGGTGATCGCCGTGGTAGTACCAGAAGACCGGCGCGCAAGTCGCCGCATAGACATTCGTGTGCGTGGTCGTGACGGTGATGGCGACGGTGAGGAAGACGAGGAGGAGTTTTTGCCACGAATTATATGACCTGAGTTGAATCCGCGAGTACCGGCGTTGGAGGGCGGCGGAGGGTTCGTCGGTGGTTAGATCGGAGCCCAAAGAACGACAGAGAGGCTTCGCTGCGCTCAGCATGACAGATGTACTTTGTGAACGGCCACGACGGCGCGTGGTCCGCCTCCGGCTGCCGACTGAGAGGCCGAGGAACCCAAGCAAGGGGATCAACGTCGCGGTGAGCGGGGCGCGGCCGTCTTGCAGGGGCCAGGTGGTGGCCGCTGTGAAGAACTCATAGACCGGGGCGATGAAGGGGTCATGGTAGAGGAGTGCGCAGGCGGGGGTGATTGGCTCGAAGGTGGCCACGCGCTGGCCACCGGCGAAGACGTGGCAGAGGGTTTGGCTGCCACGCACTTCGTAGATGCCGCCGATCCAGATGGTGTACGTGCCGCCGTTGTTCTTCCAGAGACGCCCGCCGCCATCCGCGTAGCCGCTCACGGCGTTGCATACAAAGCATGCGACGACAAGCAGACTCCAGAGTCTGCTCTGCCTACACCAATTCAATTTTCGCTCCCCAGCCATCTCCTCCTTGTCTGTCCTGCTACTACAAACGCTCATCTTCCCTCCTTGGTGGAAGACTTGCGGCCAGCCGTCTCGCAGGCTTCGCAGCCCGCGCTTACTTCACTCTATCAACTGTCAAGCGTTGACCCTTTCGACCCTTTCGAGCCCCTTTCGACTTTTCGACTGTCATCAATTTCCGACCATTCAGATTTCATAGATGAGTCCTTCGACCATGTTTATAAGAGAACTTCTAAGCAGATCTGGTGCGCAAAACACCGCGGCCATCTAATGTTCTTTGCTTTTCTGTTTGGTTCTCGCCTCATTTATCCACCAGCGGAGTTCCTGTTTCGACCGATCCCCGGATTCGATGAGTTCTTCCCAAGTGGCGATAGCTTTTTCGTAGTCTCCATTCAAGAGGAGCATCAATCCCCGATTGGGCAAGGCGGTAATCTTGTCATCGTGCGCCAATTCCGCCCCTTTTGTTGCATCTGCATATGCCCCATTCTGATCTCCCAATCTATAGCGAGCTCGCGCACGCACTGTGAATGCCCACCGATTTGCTGGATCCAAACGAATCGCCTCGCTCGCGTCTTTAATCGCACCGTCATAGTCAGCTAAGCCATATTTGAGCAACGCACGGTCTGCATAGGCCTCTGCATATCGGGGCGAAAGCTCAATTGCGCGATCGAAGTCCGACAGGGCGGCATTTCTGTCCGTCTCAAAAAAAGCTAAACCGCGAGTGACGTAACCAGCCGGATTGTTCGGCTGGAGTTGGATTAGCTGATTCGCATCGGCAATGGCACCGGCTGTATCTCCCAATTGATACCTTATTAAACTGCGACTTTTGATCGCAGGATATAGCTTAGGTGACAGATTGACTGCCTTATTAAAGTCATTGAGGGCGCCCGAAAAATCCCTGCTCGCCAGTTTCAGCGTGCCCCGATTTGCATACGCGCCGGCATCGTTAGGATCGAGATTAATGGCACGATTAAGATCACTGAGAGCACCTTTACGGTCGCCCTTTCTCGCTCGAATCTCTCCACGACCACGATAGGCTTGAACAGCCTGTGGATTCAATTCGATGGCCCTGCTGAAGTCAGCCAATGCACCATCCGAATCGTTGAGCAAATTCTTGAAAATGCCTCGATTGCAGTATGCAAGCCAACTTTTCGGCTCTAAGCTGATAACGCGATCCAAGTCTTCAATCGCGCCGGGGATATCGTTGCACGCCCATTTTGCATTCGCTCTAGCGGATAGCGCCTTTGTAAACTCGGGAGCAATTTGTATCGCCCTGTTGAATGCAGCGATTGAATCTTGGCAGTTCCCCTCAGCCGTTTTCAGGAGACCCGTTTCGTAATAAGATGCTGCCGAATTCGAATCGGAGCGCGTTGTGGAGATTCCGCTATCTGAATACCGATCTGGATCCGCTGCTTCCACATGAGTCGGGAAACACAGTGTTAAAAGCAAGGCCAAGATTGAAAAACACAATCTCATCGCGAGTGTCCAAAAACCTCCCGTAGGCCCTGCCTAACCGTTTCTCCAGAGCGTTCATAAATCTTGTCGTAAATTTTTCTACTCCATCCCTGTGGGCCACCGACGTCCTTTGTAACCGAAGCAGGACCAACATGAGCGCCAACTGCCACCGTCCGATCGGATGTGTTTAGTCTTAGAACAGGGCCCGCTCCTGGAGTCTGCGCAGTTACGCCACTTTTGTCGATCGTGAGAGTATCAGGTATCACAGTCACTCCGACGTCTGTCGTGGGCTTCCGGTTGCCCAAAACCCAATCAGCCGAAGTGCTAACAGGACCGACATCCTGCGACAAACTAAATGTTACTTCGCCTTCAGCAAGAACATAATCCCATTTTGGATTTTTTCCCAAAGCCGTGCCTTCATCGAAGGCATTCCGAAGCTTGGCTTCATCAAGCCCCCGCCGCTCTCTAGCATCGGGAGTACTATCTTTCAACACTTCGGTGACAATTGCGCCAATCCCCGCAGCAACAACTGCACTTGCTCCGCCCCATGCCGCACCTTCCCAGAAACTGCCGCCGTGCATCACAGACGCGATGCCGCCGCTTAATGATCCGGCAAACACCTGTGCCGCGGCCTGCACGGGCGCACTCCACCCGAACTTGACGCCGGCAACTCCAGCAATCCCGCCCAATGCGCCGCCTATCGCACCTACTGCTGCTCCTAAGCCTATGTCGCCCCCCGTGATGGCTGCGCTTAGCGCTCCGCCCGCCGCCCCGCCGACCGTTCCTCCGGCGACCGCGCCGACCAAACTCCCCGTTGTGGTTCCAATGGCCGCGCCTCCCGCGCCTATCGCCGCGCCCGCCCACGCGCCTAAACCGCCAAACAAGCCACCGATCGCACCAGTCAACGCACCGAGCAGAATGTTCCCCCCCTGTGCGGCGGCGACACCAGCCCCAATGGCCGCGCCAACAACAACACCGATAATAACTGCTGTTAGCCCAAAGTCGTGCCCTGTTGGATCAATATATTTCAGCGGGTTGTTGTTAACGTAGCTGTAGCGGTTAAGCGTTTGCGGGTCACCGGCGCTGGGCACAATCGTGTCGGCTTGCACGAACCTTCCCAACTCGGGGTCGTAATACCGTGCACCGTAGTAGTAGAGGCCGGTATCTTCATCCAGAATCTGGCCGGTGAAACGGTTGCTGACATTGAAACTGCACGTCGTATCGTCGTACTTGGTCTTGCCGAAGGCGAAGTATTCGTAGTGATCGACCAGGTTGCCGCTGCGGTCGGTCATAATGTTCGAACTGCCGAGGTGGTCGCCGTGGTAGTACCAGAACACCGGGGAGCAGGTCGCGGCATAGACGTCCGTGTGCGTCGTGGTGACGGTGATGGCGACAGTGAGGAAGACCAACATCAACTTTGACCACGGATTGCACGGATAGCCACGGATGCGGGAGTAGCGACGTTGGAGGGCGGCGGAGGGATCGTCGGTGGTCAGGTCGGAGCCGAGCGAACGACAGAGATGCTTCGCTGCGCTCAGCATGGCAGACTTATTGTGCGAACGGCCACGACGGAGCGTGGCCCTCCAGCGGCTGCCGACGGAGACGCCGAGAATGCCGAGCAAGGGAATCAACGTCGCCGTGAGCGGGGCGCGGCCCTCTTGCAAGGGCCAGGTCGTGG
>CAZJCX010000110.1:1940-10858 GCA_964544425.1 uncultured Verrucomicrobiota bacterium | reverse complement strand
GGTATCAGTGCCAAATTTCCCGCGCGCGCTTGAAAGAGCTCATGCAGCGGCGCGACGGGCCGGCGATCCGCGACACGATCATCTGGTTTGGCGTGCTCATCGCGGCTGGTGTCGGCGGTTTTCTGACGTGGGGCACGTGGTGGTGCGTGCCGGCGTTCCTCGCCTACGGCGTGCTGTATGGGTCGTCGTCGGATTCGCGTTGGCACGAGTGCGGCCCCGGCTCGTCGGGACGGGCGACGTGGTGGGCGGTGCCGTGCTTCCTGGTGTACGGGGTGATTTACGCTTCGTCATCGGACTCCCGGTGGCATGAGGCGGGCCACCGCACGGCGTTCAAGACGGTGTGGATGAATGATGTGCTGTACGAGATCGCCTCCTTCATGGTTTTTCGCGAATCGGTCGCGTGGCGATGGAGCCATACCCGGCATCACACCGATACGATCATCGTGGGACGCGACCCCGAAATCGCGGTGCCACGTCCGCCGGATTTGTGGGGTATCTTTCTCGGCTTTTTCACCCTCAAGAGCACGCCCAATGAATTCAAGGAGATGCTGCGGCATTGCGGCGGCCACATTTCCGACGCCGAGAAGACGTACATCCCCGAATCGGAATGGCCCAAGCTGATCCGCAACGCGCGGATTTACATCGCCATCTACGCCGCCGCCATCACCACGGCCATCGTGACGCGCAGCTGGTTGCCGCTGATGTACATCGGCCTGCCGCAACTTTACGGCTCATGGTTGATGGTTGTGTATGGGCTGACTCAACATGCCGGGCTGGCTGAAGATGTGTTGGACCACCGGCTCAATTGTCGCACCGTGTACATGAACCGCGTCAACCGGTACCTTTATTGGGAAATGAACTACCACGTCGAACATCACATGTTCCCCATGGTGCCCTATTACAACCTCGGCCAGTTGCATCAGGAGTTGAAGGACCAAATGCCCAAACCCTACCCCAGCCTCTGCGCGGCATACCGGGAAATCATCCCGGCTTTGTTCCAGCAAGTGAAGGACCCCGCTTATTACGTCCGCCGCGAACTGCCCGCCAACGTCACACCGGTCACTTCTCCCCAGCCCGTATGAGCGAGCACTGGATTGAAGCGTGCGCGGCCGCCGCGATCGAGCGCGATGACGTGACCCGCTTTGATTACGGCGACCAAACCTTCTGCATCTACCGGACTGCCGCCGATCAATACTACGCCACGGCCGGCCACTGCACGCACGCCAAAGTCCACCTGGCCGGCGGTTTCGTGATGGACAACCTCATCGAATGCCCCAAACACAATGGCCGCTTCGATTTCACCACCGGCCAAGCCAAAGGCCCCCCCGCCTGCGTTGACCTGAAAACCTACCCCGTCAAAGTCGAAGCCGGTAAGGTTTTCTTGAATGTAGGCTGACCCACCCCGCGACCGCGCAATCAAGGCGTGTAGGCTTCGTGAAGTTTGACCGGCGGCGTGCTCTTTTTCCGCAAACGGATGTTCAGCATCTCCACCAACACCGAAAACGCCATCGCAAAGTAAATGTAACCCTTCGGAATGTGCTGGTGCATGCCCTCGACGATCAGCGTGAACCCGATCAACAACAGGAACGACAACGCCAGCATCTTGATCGTCGGATGCCGGTCCACAAACCGACTGAGCGGCGCGGCCAATGCAATCATCAAGCCCGCCGACACCAGCACCGCTGCAATCATCACCGCCACCTGATCCACCATCCCAACCGCCGTAATAATCGAATCCAGCGAGAACACCGCGTCGAGCAACACCACCTGAATCATCACGCTTGTGAACGAAGGCTTCACGCCGCTGGACGCATGCCCCTCCACACCTTCCAGCTTCTGGTGTATCTCGTGCGTTGCCTTGCCCAGCAAAAACAATCCACCCACCAGCAAAATCAAGTCGCGCCCGGTCACGGCAAACTGGAACACGCTGAACAACGGTTTCGTCAGCCCGATGATCCACGAGAGCGACAACAACAGCACCACGCGCATAACCACCGCCAGCCCCAACCCGATCCGGCGCGCCTGCGCCTGTTGCGCCGCCGGCAACTTGCCTGCGAGAATGGAGATGAAGATCACGTTGTCCACACCCAGCACGAGTTCCAGAACCACGAGCGTAGAGAAGGCAATCCAGATTTGCGGGTCAGCGATCCAATCCATGTATTCCTTGTACCAAAACGGCGCGCGGAAAATAGCCCCAGCCCATCGCCCCTGACAAGAAGGAAACAACCGCGATTGAATCCGCCGCTAGTTACACTTGCTGTCAAGACTGGCAATGCATATTCGCGACCGAAGCCAATCCGCCTGCTAAACTTTGGGTAGTGGTGGCGGCTGGTTTGCCTCGTTCACCATTCGCTGAACTAAGCTATGCGCAGGTTCGCGCAATGGCTTTTCCTTCTGAAGCAGGGCGATCTTGTCTTTGAACTCCGGTAGAATATCCGGCCGGACTTTCTTCATCGCCAACAATGTTTGCGCTAGCAGAATCCGCGTGCTGACGCTCTCGGGACACGCCATACATAATTGAAGATTGCCGTCGAGAATCTCGCGTTCGCCATTCAGAAAACCCGGACTGACTCCATCCATGGTGGCGCACCGGACGGCCAGCAATTGTTCTAAACGAAGCAGATAATCCGGGAGATTTGTTGACGACGGCACTTGGTAATTCGATGGAGATTTACGAACATCTACCTCGGCCTGCTCAGATAGCTACCCAAAATCTTCACGAACATCGTGTGCTTGGCGAGTTCGGCGAGGGCTCAAGCAAAAACCAAGCGGCCTTTGGGTTGAGGAATTGGCCGACCGAGTCCCTTCGCGGTCTCGATCCACTCGCTGATGATAATCTCGACGTTGGCGAGCGCTTCTTGATAGGTCGCACCATCGGAGGCGCATCCGGGAAGCTCGGGGACTTCGGCGACAAACGCCTTGTCGTCCTCACTCCAATAAATGATGACTTCATACTTCGGCATGTTCCGAACCTCCGAGTTTATATCCGAGAATCACGTTGCGCACTTGTTTGACCTGATAAGGTTTAGCGTCATTCCCACGCGGTTGCAAGTTGATGATGTCGGCCACGCCGTCCCGGCTAAAAATATGATGGCTGCCGCGGATTCGCTCGGCGAAACCCAAGTGACGCAGCAGCGCACACAACCCGTCGAACGGAATATTGGCGTCCGATGTTCCGTGAAGGATTTTCTCCAGCAGTTTGCTGTGTTTGCTCACAGTTTCGACTCTGCGCTCTCTGCGTCTCTGTGGTTCAATCAGCCGTTGACATTCGGATAACTTCCCAAAATCTTCACGAACATCGTGTGCTTGGCAAGTTCGGCGCGTCCCTGTGGTTCACTTCTTGCGCGCATGCATCGCGGCGGCTGAGAGCTCGGAGACGGTGCGGTCGTTCCAGAGGGCGCGCTGCCATTCGGTGTAGTCGAACGGCTCGCGTTGGATCAACGCGATGAACTTCTCCGCCTCGACCTCGCCCAAGGCGCTCGTCAGGGCTTTCACACCTTCCACTCGGATTTCCGTGTCTGTTCTCATTGATTCACCCGCACGACAAACTCCACTGGATTCGTCACAGTGATCTGGCGCATACCATAGCATTTTCGCAGCAGTTCGTCATCTGTGGTTACAAAATAATCCGCACCGGTTTGAACGGCACACGCCAAGTGAATCGCGTCTTTCGTGCGAAAACCGTCGTTCACGAGCCTACCGGCCAGCGCCAACACATCCGGCGATTCTCCCACGTCGGCGACCGCGTGCGCTTTCCAACGGCGGATCGAATCGCGCCGCTCCGCGAACGGATTCGCCTCGTTCTCGAACTCAAAGATGTACGACCACACCAACTCCACCTGCCCTTGCAACACCCGCTGCTGAATCTCCAGTTTCGCTTCGGCTTCCAGACGAACGCGCGCCTGACGCTGGTCGTCGAAGGGACGGTTGAAGCAACAGTTGTCGAGGTAAACTTTCACCTCACGATGTCACCCATTCACATTCGGATAACTGCCGAGAATTGACGCTGGACGCTTCCCGCGTTCATCGCCGGCAAGCGGGGTCGGAACGACACGACGTCCTCTCCCGGCTACCCTCGCCGTTCGAGTTTCACGAACATCGTGTGCTTCAGCCGTTGACATTGGGGTAACTGCCCAAGATTTTGACAAACATCGTGTGTTTCGCCAACTCGGCGAGCGCTTTCTTCACGCGGGCGTCGTCGCAATGGCCGATGACATCGACGAAGAAGTAGTATTCCCACGCTTTCTTTTTGCTGGGACGGGACTCGATCTTGGTCATGTTGATCTTGTTCTTCTTGAACGCCGCGATGGTGTCGTGCAGCGCGCCGACGCGGTCTTGCACGGAGTACATGATGGAAGTCTTGTCGTTGCCGGTGCGGCCCGGATATTTGCGTCCGATGACGAGGAAGCGGGTGACGTTCGCGCTGGAATCCTGGATGTTCGCGTCGTGAATCGTCAGGCCGTACATCTCGGCGGCGAGTGAACTGGCCAGCGCACCGGCGTGCGGCTCGCCCTTCGCGATCTCCGCCGCGCGCGTGCTGCTGGAAACCTCGACCAACTCCGCGTGCGGCATGTTGACCTGCAACCATTGCCGGCATTGGGCGAACACCTGTGAAATGGAATACAACTTCTTGATCTGGTCGCGCACGCCCGCCGACATCAAATTGTGCCGGATCGGCAACAGAATCTGCGCGCAGACTTTCAGTTCACTGTCCACGAACATGTCGTAGGTGTGCGTCACCGCGCCTTCGGTGGAGTTTTCAATCGGCACCACGCCGTAGTCGGCGCGGCCCTTGGCCACTTCGGTGAACACATCCGCGATGTTCGGCAGCGGCTCATACCGGAGACTCGCGCCAAATTTCTTCACCGATGCCACGTGCGAATACGTCCCCGCCGGACCGAGGTACGCAATCACGAGCGGCTTCTCCAACGCCAGCGCGCTCGACATCACTTCCCGGTAAATCGCCCGCAACGATTCCTCCGTCAGCGGTCCGGTATTCTGTGCCAACACGCGCTGGAGGACGGCCTCCTCCCGATCGGGCGCGTAAATTTCGCCGCCGGTCGCTTGTTTGAACCGGCCAATTTCCAAGACGTGCCGTGTCCGCTCGTTCAACAGCTTCACCAGCCGGACATCAAGCGCGTCAATTTGACTGCGTAACTTCTGGAGTTTGTCCTTCATCGGCGGAGGGGGTTGATGGAGTGTCGGAGTTTTGCTTCTGATCTTCGGCCGTTTTCAACGCGGCCGCCTGCAAGCGCAACTCAGCCGCCTTCGGCATGTCGTCGAGACTGCGGAGGCCAAAATGTTCGAGAAACTTCTGCGTCGTCCCGTACAACATCGGCCGGCCGGGCGCGTCACTCTTGCCGGTGATGGTGATGAGATCGCGTTCGAGTAAGGTCTTGATCACCCCATCCACTTCCACGCCGCGGATCGCCGCAATATCGGCGCGCGAGATGGGTTGACGGAGGGCGATGATCGAAAGTGTTTCCAGCGACGGTGGCGAGAGCCGGTGCGGCCGCGCTTCGTCGAGCAGTTTGGACAGCCACGCCGCAAACTCCGGGCGGCTGATCAGTCGCCAGCCCCCGGCAATCTCGACGAGATGGAAACTCCGCTGCGACGTGTCGAGTTCCACCTTCAACTCCTCCAACACGGCAGCAATCGCCGCCTCCCGCGTGTGGCGGAACGACTCCGGCCCGCCCGGATTTTCTTCGTCCGTCGCCTCCGCGAGAATGGTGCGGATTTCCTTCGTCGTCAGCGGACGCTCCGCCGAAAACAACAACGCTTCGATGATGTTCTTCAGTTCGATTGTCATACCACTTTGACCACGTGAATCTCCCCAAACGACTCCGGCTGTTGCACTCGCAACCGTTTCAGACGGATCAATTCGAGCAACGCCAAAAACGTCACGACCACCTCGGCGCGCGAACTGGCTTTCTCGAATACTTCGCTGAACAGCAAGCCCGCCCGGTCACGCAGGATATACAGGATTTCCTCGATTTTGTCGCTGACGGTGAACCGCTCCTCGATGATCTCGCTGAAAATCTCTTTGTCCTGCGATTTTTTCAGCACCGTGTTGAACGCGTTGATCAGGTCAAAAATACTGACTTCTGCCAGCGGCGCCGCCTTGTCGCGTTCCGCGCCCACATCGTCGCCGACCCGGCGAGGGAACATCCGGCTTTGCTCCGCCTCGCGCTGGGCGAGTTGGAGGGCGGCTTCCTTGAATTTCTTGTACTCGACGAGCTGCCGGATCAACTCCCACCGCGGATCCTCGCCATCCTCCTGTTCCGTGTCGGTGACCTGCTGATCTTCGGGCAAGAGCAGCCGGCTCTTGATATACATCAACGTCGCCGCCATCACGAGAAACTCCCCGGCCACCTCCAGATTCAGCAACTGCATCAACGACAGATACTCCATGTACTGCGTCGTGATCCGTTCGATGGGAATCTCGTAGATGTCCACCTCCTCCTTCTTGATGAGGTACAGCAACAAATCGAGCGGCCCCTCGAATACCTCCAATTTGACTTTGTAATCCGCTTCCATTCTCTGTGGTGGCGGTCTATGACCGCCGCTACAATCACCGCAATCCCACGGCCTCCCGCACCTTCTTCATTGTCGCATCCGCCACGGCGGTCGCGCGCGCGGCACCGTCCCGCAACACCTGCTCGACGTAATCGCGGTTCTGGGCCAACTCCTCACGCCGCTGCCGGTAAGGCGCGAAATACTCCTGCAAGGCGGCCAGCAATTCCTTCTTCGCCTCCCCGTACCCGTAGCCACCGGCCGCCAATTTCGCCTGCACGTCCGCCGCCGGGCCGGGCGCGATCAGCTTCAGAAATTGCAGCGGGATATTCTGCTCCAAATTCGTCTTCGGCGCTTCGACCGGCTGGGAATCGGTCATGATCCCCATCACCTTCTTTTTGTACTCGCCGAAAATCTCGATCGTGTTGCCGTAGCTCTTCGACATCTTCCGGCCATCCGTACCCGGCAACGTCGCCACCTCCGCCCGAATCACCGGTTCCGGCACCACAAACACCTCGCCAAACTGCCGGTTAAACGCCCCGGCAATGTCCCGCGTGATTTCGATGTGCTGTTTCTGATCCTTCCCCACCGGCACGCGCCCGCCTTGCACGATCAAGATGTCCGCCGCCTGCAAGACCGGGTAGGTGAACAGCCCGATGTTCGGCGTCAGCCCTTCGGCGACTTTGTCTTTGAAACTTACCGCGTTATCGAGCATCGGCTTCGGCGTCACACAGGCCAGGATCCACGCCAACTCCGTCACCTGCGGCAGATCGCTCTGCCGGTAAAAGACTGTCTGCTTGGGATCAAGCCCGCACGCCAGAAAATCCAGCGCCACATCGAGCACATTCTGCCGGAGTTGCGCGGGGTCGGTCACGGACGTCAGCGAGTGATAATCCGCGATAAAATAGAACGCCTCGCCCCGCTGGGCCAACTCCAACGCGGGGCGCATCATCCCAAAGTAGTTGCCGATATGCAGCTTCCCGCTCGGCTGGATCCCGGACAAAATGCGCATGGCGGCGCAGGATACGAACGCCTGCGCCGCCATGCGAGAGAAAAAACCAGCCCGCCCGGCTACTGCGCCCCCTTGGCGTACCGGACCCGGACGGTGTACCGCGCCGCTTCCGGGGTCAGCGACCGGGCCTTGTAGTAATACGTCTGATTCGGCGAGATCGTCACCGCGGTCCACGGCGCCGGGCTGCCGGGATCCAGGTACAACACCGCCCCGGCATCGTTGAAGAACAACGTCTGCACCTGCAACTGCAACGTGTCGATGTCCGTGCGGTTCCGCAGCGCCGCCTGCACTTCCAACTGACCGTCGGCGTTGCGCGCGACAACCGGCCGCGTATCCACGGCCAACCGCTTCGACAAGTCGTAGTTCAAAACCACCACCGGCGCGCCTGCCGTTTCGAGGCTGTTCGGATTCGCCTTGCCGAGGTACGGCCCTTCGGGCGACCGGCACGCGCCCGCCGCCGCCACCAGACCCAGCAAGGACATCATTCGGAATTTATTCATGACGTTGGCTCCTTTCACAGCCGCACCACCACGACTTGAATCGGATCGTTCGGCTGCACTGTTATGGGCATTTTCAGAGACGCGGCCGATTCGCCGCCCGCGCCCCGTCCGCGCACTTCCAACTCCACCGGCCCCGCCGGCAACTCCAGTCCCAACAAATAAATCGAATGTGGCAACGCATCCCACCCCCGCACATCCGCTTCCGGCGTGGCGGCCTCCGACACGATCGCACTGATGACCGCCAACCCGCCGAGCACCCCGGTCGCGATGTCTGCCTCCCGGCCCCGATGATGAGCCGCGACCACGGCGCCGATCCCCAACGCCACAGCGGCGGTCCCGGTCCCTTCCTTGAACGCAGCTTTGCCCTGCAAAATGTGGTCCACCTGCCGCGTGCCCCGTGTCGTCGCCTGCACAAACAGATTCTCCGCCGCGGCCGACTTCGTCAACACCCGACCGTCACGCCACGCCTCCACTGTCCGCACGGCCGGTCGCACTTCCTGAAACCGCAACTGCTCGCCATACCGGCCGGTCCGATATTTTTGCGGCCCGCGCCCGACCTCGACCACGCCCCGACGCCGCGCGTGCTCACGACTCCCGACCTCGACCACCACCAACACGTTATCCTGCGCGCGCGGCCACGGCACCTCGCCTTGCCGGGTGCTGAACTGCGCGGCGCGATTCACCGCCGCCTCGGCATCCTGCGGAAAGCCCTGCTTCAATGCCGCAAACGCCAGCGCCCACTCCGCGCTGAACCAGTCCCCGGCAAAACCCGGCGCATCGTCCCCGGTAATATCCTGCAACTGCGCGCGCTTGAAGCACGCCGCCGCATTTCCAAAATCCTCATCCGCCAGATACAGCAGTCCCCGGTAAAAAAACAACGCCGCCCGCTCGTA
>CAZJCX010000110.1:0-1929 GCA_964544425.1 uncultured Verrucomicrobiota bacterium | reverse complement strand
CCTTGAACCATTTTGTCTGCTCGCGCACGAACTTGCCCTGGGCCCGCTGCGCCGCCGCATCCCCCGCCGTCAACGACTCTACCTCCCGTATGGCAGCGTCGAGCGCGCGCTTGGCGATTTCCTTGTGCCCGGTCCGCAAGGCAGCCAAACCGAGCCGCATTTGGTGTAACGCTTCGTTCTCGCGGCCCTCCGCGTACAAGTCTAAGTAAAACAACCGCAACTCCGCCGGTGGGTTCTCATTCGCCACGCGGGTTTCCGCCGCCGTCAACACGGCCGGGGGGATGCGGCGACCAGACGCCGAAAGGGGGCCCGTGGTCGCGCAGCCGGTGAAGCCCGCGAGACAGCCGCCAAGAATTGCCGCCTGCCACAGCCGCATGGAAGTCCTCGCGGGGTCAGCGGTAAATGCGGTTGTAACGGCCTTCCTTCTTCACTTCGTACTGGCTTTCCCAGACGAGCAGGTCGTCGTAGTCCACCAACTTGAAGGCCACGAGAAAATAGTCGCTCTGCGCCACGCTGCTCGCCGCCGAAATGCCGCGCACTTCCGCCGTGAGGATGTAATCGTACGTATGCGCCGATCGTTGCCGACCGGCCCGCACCTCGCCGCTGGCGCGCAACTGCTCCTCGCGTTTGCTCGCCTCGAAACCAACGTCGCGGGCGAGAAAGCGGACTTTGTCCGGCGCGTACGACATCAGAATGCCGCGCAGCTTGGTCGTGTACAGTTCCGTGTCCACCGGTGCCGCGCTGCGATTGACCACCGGGGTGATCAGCACGAGGGGCGGCGTCGCGGCTTGGGCGATCTGCGGCAGGGTGATGATGGAAGAGGCGGCTTTGTTGGCCGCCGCCACGATGTCCTGCGATTCCAAGCCCGTGCCGCTGAGGGTACCCGCGGTGGCAGGGTCCACGTATTGCACACCGGGTTTGGGAGAAGGCGACGCACAGCCGGTTATCACCGCCGCCGTCGCCACGAGAGCTGTCAATCGAATCAGATGAGCTTTCATAATGGTACCTTTGACGCACCCCGACGCGTCAACGCCGACCGGGCGCTGTTCGTCCGACGACCGCCCGCCAGCGCTTATTCAACGGGCCTCAGAACTTGTACACGAGGGAACTGATCACCGCGACATCGTTGTTCTTGCGTCCGGCCGGCGGCTGGTTGTCGTACTCGTCCTTGACGACCGCGCGCAGGCTGAGCTTGGAATTCAAAGCCGCCTCCATGCCGATTTCGACGCGCGCGATGAAGTTCTCAAAGTCATCCACCTGCGGGAAGATTTCCGCCGTCTGCCACATTTTGGCCCGGTCATTGAACTGATGCTCAAACCGCTCGGCCAAACGTAATGCGACATATTCACGGCTGCCATCGCCCGTCTTCTCCAGCACCAGCGACGGGCCAAATTCGCCACTGAGTTGTGTGCGGTCCGACTTGATGAAGTAGTAACCGATCGCCGGACTGATCGTCGCGCGGTACTCCACATCCCCCACCGCGTCATGGGTGATTTCGAGCTTCAAACCGGCATACAACCGCTCCGTCAACAACCGCTGATACTCCGCGAATGCCATCGCCCGCTCCGTGCTCTTGCTGCCGTCATTTTCGCCATACGAGCCGGTGACGCCCAGCCGCCACAAATCCCTTTCCCACTCCCGTTCGGTCTGCACCTGCAACGTGAACAGCACCGTATCGCTGTTACCGGACGTGAGGTTGAAGCCCACCGCCGCGCTACTGTCCCACCGCTCCTTGCGATCCGCATACACCAACCCCCACGCCAGCGTCGCCGCCACCGCCGCCGTCCAAACCCATCGCCAAGCTCGTTTCATAGGGCGGGCACTATGCCAAACAAGTTTGCCGGGTCAAGTCATTCAGCCCGCCCGGCGCGCGCGGGGTCCCTGCGGGGTATCTTCGATCAGCCAGCCGGCATGCGCCAACTGGTCGCG
>CAZJCX010000109.1:8614-10897 GCA_964544425.1 uncultured Verrucomicrobiota bacterium | reverse complement strand
ATTCGGGTTTCCGCGCCACCAAGTAGCCGATGCTGGCCAGCGCCGCGACGGCGAATCCACCGTAACCAAGAAAACAGGTGAACACATGCACCGTCAGCCAGTTGCTCCGCAACGCCGGCATCAGCGGTTTGATCGCCGACTCGAACGTGCTGGCCCACGCGAGGACGACCACTGCCAACAACGCCGTCGTCACCGCCAGCACCGGGATTTTGAGTCGCACCTGTAACGCGAGATACACCATCACGATCGCCCACGCGAACAACACCATGCTTTCAAACATATTGCTGAACGGCGCGCGCCCGGCCGCGACCCACCGCAGGATCATGTACACGGTTTGCGCGACCGCGCCCGTCGCTAGAAAGCCGGTTCCGATCCGCGCCAGCACCCGGCCTTTCGCGAACAAACTAGCCACTGAGAACAGCAACGCGGTCAGGTAGCCAGCGAGGCTGAGATTGAAGGCCCAAGTCATAGAGACGTTCCTTGCCGAGATCGAGTTTCGCCAGCAACTGGCCGACGCGACGGTCAATGATCTCGTGACAGACCGCCAATTCCTGTTCGCGCAGCGCCTGGTTGGCCCGCACGATCGCTTCCAAATCGTCAATGTTGTAGAGGTACACGTTCGGCAACCGCTGCACGTCCGCCTCGGCCGGCACGAGCATCGCCGCCAATCAGGAACAACGGCCGATTCCGCCGCGCCTTCAACATCGCTTCCACGTCCGCCCGGTGCAGCAACGTCTTCGGGCAGCCGGTTGACGCCACCACGATGTCCGCCGTGCGCATCGCTTCCAACAGCCGGTCGAACTGCACCGCCCGGCCACCGAATTCCCCCGCCAACGCCTCCGCCCGGTCAAACGACCGGTTGGAAACCAAAATGGATTTCGCGCCCTTCTTCGCCAGATGCCGGACGCACGCCTCGCCCATCGGCCCGGCCCCGATGATGATAATCGTCTGCTCCGCGAGATCGTTCCGGAAAATCTTCTCCGCCAATTCCACCGCCACGCTGCCCACCGATGTCGCCCCGCGCCCGATGCCGGACTGGGAGCGGATCTCCTTCACCGCTTGAAAGGTTTTCTGGAAGACCCGGTTCAACACCGCGCCGGTCAGCCGCGCGGCCCGGCAGGTGTCGTACGCGTTCTTCACCTGCCCGGTAATCTCCGTCTCGCCGATGACCATCGAATCCACGCCGCTCGCCACCGCAAACAAATGGCGGGCCGCCGCCGCATCCTCGTGGACGTACACATGCGGTCGCACATCCGTCGTGCCGGTGGTCAGGAGTTGGAACAGTCCGTCAATCCGCGACGTGAGCCGGCGCGTCGTGCCGTAGATTTCCACCCGGTTGCAGGTGGAGAGCAACACCACTTCGTCGAGATCACCGCACAACTTCAACCGGCACGCGTGACAGACGAGCTGGGATGGTTTCACCGCCAGTTGCTCCCGCACCTCGACCGGTACCGTCTTGTAGCTCAACCCGGCGACGAAGAATTTCATTTCGCTGCCTCCCGGTGGGTCAGCCACGGGTTGAGGTAAAACACGATGAACAAACCGGCGAGCATCAATCCGAATCCCGCATACACCACCGGCACACCAGGATCTTTGACGACTTGAAACGACGTGTAGCTCAGGTCGCGCGGGTTGTAGCCGGATTGATAGAACGTGTAGCCCTTGTGTTTGAGCGGCCGGTTGACTTCGAGCGTTTGTTCCACGCCGACGGTTTCGCCTTCGACGAGCCGGATCGTGCTGCGAAACGACTTGATCGGCCCGGCCGGCATCTGTGCCGCGCCGTGGTTTTGATACACCATCTGCAACGGACTGCTGGCAGGCGCGTGGCTGAAATCCGGGAACTTCGCAAACAACCACCGGTGATTCTGGTACGTCGGCCCCGCCACCGCGACAAGGATGGCCGGGTTGCGCGGCTGGCTCGACCGGCTCGTGATTTCCTTTGTCGCCGCGTCCACCATGAAATCCGGGACGTACCGGAGTACGGTGATCTTAAAGTCGGCGAATTGCTGTTCCGCGCCCACCGTGACCGGGAGCGAGGTTTTCAGTTTGCCTGCCGGCCACGCGACGACCAGGTGACTGCAATCCGCGTCCTGCGCGGCTGGCTGGTCGTACGTCTCGATCTCAAACTTCGCGAGATGAATCCCGAAGGGGAGGGGACGCGGCCCGCTCTCGACAACAAAATGCCCGGCCGTCTGCCCTTCACGAAACTCGAGATACCCTTTCTCGCCCCACACGCCGCGAATCACGCCGCCGGCGAGGATGAGGAGGATGCTGATGTGCGTG
>CAZJCX010000109.1:7332-8604 GCA_964544425.1 uncultured Verrucomicrobiota bacterium | reverse complement strand
GAGCATCGAACCCAGCGCGTGCCGGCGGGCGGAGCCGGTCGCCCGCCGCACCGTCGCAAACCGGCGCGTGCTGCACGTCGCCACCGTCGCCGCGAGCAGACACAACAACGCAATGAACCACCACGAATTAAAGATGTGCGTCAACCCCAGCGTGGCGAACAACTCCATCCGTTCCGTTGTCGCCGGATGCTTCGCAACGTACTTCGCTACATCCGTCCCTTGCGGCAGCAACGTTCCGGCGATGCACGCCACCGTGATGATCACGACCATCGTGACCGCAAACTTCACCGAGGCCAGCAGGTTGAGGAGCTGCTTGATCATTTCTTCGCCGCCGGGTTGGGATGGGCGATTTTCTCGGTGTACGTCTTCTCGTCAAAACCCTTGAACGTCGGGCTGTTTTCGTTGTGACACTTCGTGCAGGTTTGCGTGGCGGGATAAATCATGCCGGCCGCAATGGCTTTCGCGCGGTCTTCCATGATGGCTTTCGGCATGTACTTTTTGCCGGGGCCGTGACACGACTCGCACGAAACGCCTTCCTCCACCTTCACCTTCTCCGTGACAAGTTTCTCGGTGAAATGGTACGCCGTGGCGTGACAGCTCAGACACGCCCCGCTTTTCTGCGGATCATCAATGCCCTTCGCCTTGGCGATCTCCTTGGCCTTGTCGGTGCCGAGCGTCTCGAACGCTTTCGCGTGCGGACCTTTCGACCAGACGCCAAGTTGATCGCCGGTCTCCGCTTTCTTGTGGCACATCCCGCACATCTTGGTGCCGACGTAGTTGGCTGGATCGCCTCCGTTGGCAAAGCCGCTCGCGGTGGCGAGAGTCAGGATTGGAATGAGGAGGGTTTTGAGGGCGGTAGTTATGTTCATAGAGTTCTCCGCCCCATGGTTTAGCAGTGCCCCTGCCACTGCGTGATTTCGCGCCGTCGGCCTCGGTGTAAGTCGCAAGTTCCAAGCAGGTTTCGACGGGACAGCGCCATTGCCCAGAGCGGTGGCTCCTGGTTTCGCCGACTGACAGACTGGCGGAGGAACCCGGTTCGGTGACAGTGTGTCACGACTCGCGCCGTCTGCTACTATGGCTGCGTGCCCATGAAGCCTCCGCTCAAAGGCCGGGGTGCAGACGACAACCCGGCGCCACGGTTTGCCGAGTTGCACCGCGCGCCCGACGCGGATTGGAGCGATGTGCCCGAAGCCGACCGGCCAGCGCCTCGCACCGAGATTTACCACGATGCGTCGCGGACGATCATCACCTACAACGACAGCCCGGACATCC
>CAZJCX010000109.1:6978-7322 GCA_964544425.1 uncultured Verrucomicrobiota bacterium | reverse complement strand
TTTCGCGCGAGCCTCAATCCGTATCGAGGCTGCGAACACGGCTGCGCGTATTGCTACGCGCGACCGTATCACGAGTACCTCGGTCTCTCCCCGGGATTGGATTTTGAAACAAAGATCATCGCCAAGCCGGACGCGCCGGAATTATTGCGCCGCGAGTTATCCTCCCCTCGGTGGGAACCGCAGACGCTCGCCATCAGCGGCATCACCGACCCGTATCAACCCATCGAACGCAAACTCCTCATCACCCGCCGCTGTCTCGAGGTGCTCGCCGAGTTTCGCAACCCGGTCGGCATCGTCACCAAAAATCACCTTGTCACCCGCGACGCCGCTTTGCTCGCCGAACT
>CAZJCX010000109.1:1362-6821 GCA_964544425.1 uncultured Verrucomicrobiota bacterium | reverse complement strand
CGGACCGCCCGCGCACTGCCGGCCATTCTGCAAGCGGCGGCGCAGGCCGGCGCGACATGTGCCGGGATGGTGCCGTTGCGATTGCCGTATGCGGTGAAAGATTTGTTCGCCGGCTGGCTCGCCCGCCACTACCCCGACCGGCAAGCCAATGTGCTCGAGCAAATCCGGGCGATTCGCGGCGGACAACTCAACGACGCCACCTTCGGCCAGCGGATGACCGGCCATGGCCCGCTGGCGGAACAGCTCACCCAGCTCTTCAGCGTCGCCTGCCGCCGCGCCCGCCTCACCGAGTCCGGCCCGACGATATCCACCGCGGCCTTTCGCCGGCCCCCCGGCTCGCAACTGGAGTTTTGGTCGAGTTGACGATTTCCCGGCTTGTGACGTTCCCCCAAACGGATTAGAAGGAAGGGTGATGGGCGAGGTTTCGCGGGTTGTCGTTATCGCGTGATTTTTATGTCGTAAGAATGGTGTACCTGAAATCTTCCGGGCTTGGGTATAGTCGCGGTTGATTATTGTGGCCGTCGCCCCCGTTGGCCGGCTGCAATGCTCTCAACGGTAAATGGATCAATCAGCAAATCAAACGCTCACGACCCGTCGCGTGGCGGTCGCTGCGATCATTGCGCTGCTCGGCAGCCTCGGCATTTGGGGGTTGGTGCCCTACAACAACTTCTGGCTGAAGAACACCTACCTTGCGGACACGTTTTTGCCGGAAATCGTGATCGCGTTTTTGTTGCTGTTGGTTTTGGTGGTGAATCCGGTGCTGTGGTTGATGCGGCCGGCGTGGGTGTTGGATCGCCGGCAAGTCGCGTTGGTCGCCAGCTTGATGTTGTTTGCGGCGGTCATCCCGAGCAATGGCTTGATGCGGATGTTTCCCCGGTTTGTCGCGCAGTCGAATCAGGGGATGAATCAGAATCCGACCATCGCGCGCATTACGGCAGAGGCCGGCTTCCGGCAGGCCTTGTTCCCCGACCCGTTGCCGGAGCGCGATGCGGCGGGGAAAATCCAAACGCACGAAACGCCGGTCTCGGATCAGTTCATTGATGAATTGGTCGAAGGCGCGACGATTCCGTGGTCGGCGTGGATTTTGCCGATGGCGGCGTGGGGGCTGTTGATCTTCGCGCTGTGGACGATGATGATTGGGCTGGGCGGCGTGGTGTATCCGCAATGGCGTGACCGCGAACGGTTGCCGTTTCCGTTGTTGAACGTCTATCACGCGCTCATCGGCGACCCGGATAATCAGTCGAAAGGTTTGTTGCCGTCAGTGTTCCGGAGCCGGGGATTCTGGATTGCGGCGATTGTGGTGTTCATCATCCACGCCTCGCGCGGGTTGAGCGTGTTCACGGGGGCGTTCCCGGAGTTTCCGTTGTCGTGGAACTTGGAACAGTATTTCACCGACAGCATTTTCCGGCAGTCCACGCTTGCACTCAAGCGGCAGTCCATCTTTTTCGCGTTGATTGGCGTGGCCTATTTCATTCCGAACCGCTATGCGATTTCGGTGTGGGGTTGGGTGGTGGCGTACGCGTTGTATATGACCTTGGGGCGAACCTTCGTGCCGGCATTTTACGAAGGCCAGGCCACCGACCAATCCTTCGGCGCGTTGCTGGCGATTGCGGCATGGGTGTTGTGGCTGGGCCGGGCGCATTGGGCGCAAGTCGGTCGCGCGATGTTCGGTCGCGCCAGCGGCGGACCGGAGAGCCGCCGCGATGCGATCGCGGGCTGGATGTTTGCCGGTGGGTGTCTGGGAATTGTGTGTTGGTTGTATTGGGCGGGATGTTCGTTGTGGTGGAGTATTCTGGCGATGCTCGTCTGCGCGATTGTGACGTTGTTGATGGCGCGGATCATCGCGGAGACCGGAATTCCTTTCTTGTGGATCGGGCAGTTGAGCGTGGGAAATCTTTCATCGCTGTTCCCGCTCTCGTGGCAGTCCCCGGTCATTATCTATTTTACCGGCGTGTTTCATGTTCTGTTGACTCGGGCGTCCGCGATGAGCGCGGCGGTGATGACAACGCTGTCGTTGGGGATGGATAAGAAGGCGTCGGCGACGAATCATTCCCGGCTCATGGTGGGCGGGCTGGTGGTGTTGGTGATTGGATTTGTGATCTGCGGCGCGGTGCATTTGGACATGGGCTACCGAAGTGCGGACATCACCACGGAGGCGAAGACCGGGGCGGACAAAATCAGCGATTGGACGCGTGCGGACCGGGAGACTTTTCAATTCTTTACCGACAAACGCTGGCATCAAGGCGGGGGCGCGGCCGTTGCCGGCGGGTTGTTGTGGGCGTGCTCGCGGTTTCCGGGTTGGCCAATCCATCCGGTCGGGATCATTTTTTGTCAGCTGAGCATCGGCAATCTGATCTGGTTCAGCATCTTCTTGGGCTGGTTGTTGAAGACGGCGGTAACGGGGTTGTTTGGCGGCGGGGCGTACCGGAAGGCGCGGCCGGTGTTTCTCGGGTTGATCTTTGGTGAATTGTTGGCGGTGATTGTTTGGACACTGGTGCCGGTTGTGATCATCGGGGTGACCGGCGCGGATGCGGATCAAGTGCCGCGCTATTCGTTGATGCAGTATCCTTAACATGCGGATTCTTCTCATAATTCTGGCGTTGTGCGTGACCGGCTACGCGGACGATGTGCGGCGGGACACGGAATGGCTGGCCGGGTTTGAGACGCGGCAGGTGGGGACGGAAGGGCACCGGCGGGCGCAGGCGGAGTTGTTGGCGAAAGTGCGGGCGATACCGGGGGTGAAAGTTTGGACGGATGAATTCCCGGTGGTCGTGCCGGTGTATGCGGAGACGTATCTCGAAGTGGCCGGAACACGCGAGCCGATTTTTCCGATGTGGCCGGATGTGGCGCGGTTGAACACGACGCCAACTGAGGGGATTGCCGGAAAATTGATTTATGTGGGGGATGCCGGGTTTGAGAAGTTACCGGCGCGGAGTTTGCAGGGGAACATTGCGGTGATGGAGATGTCGGCGTATGCGGAGTATCCGCGGGCATTCGACTTCGGCGCGGCGGCGGTGATTTTCCTCGAATCGGCGGACGCCGGTGAGCCGTTTTCTTCGCAGCAATCCGTTTATAAACCCCGGTATTACGTGAAGGCCGGCAAGCTGGCGGATGCGTTGCGCACCGGTACGATTCCCGCCGGTAAGATTGTGTGTCGCGGCCAGTGGGAGACGGTGATGGCACGGAACATTTACGCGGCGGTGAACTCGACCGGCGGCGTGCCGTACGCGGTGGTTGCGCCGTATGATTCGATGAGCCGGGTGGCGGGCGTCGCGCCGGGCGCAGATGTGGCGTTGGATTGCGCGGTCGTTTTGAATCTCTTGCGCGACGTGGCCGGGAATGCGCCGCGTCCGTTGCTCATCGGTTTCCTCGACGCGTATCACATCAATCAACTCGGCATGCGGCGGATGGCGGCCATGGTGACCACAACGCCGGACAGTCTGACGCGAATCGCGTACCATAAGATCGAGCAGGAAGACCTCGACTCCTACCGGGAGGCGGCGGCGGAACTCGCGAAGTTCGACAGCATCGAGGCCGGGCTGGCGGCGTTGAATGACCGGTATGCCGCGCCGCAACTGCGGCGGTTGTTCAAGGACGCGGTTGGGACTGATTTGTTGCGGCTCCGGGAATTTCAGGGCGAGTTGCGGTTGGCGTCGTTGCGGCGGGACACGGAAACCTCGCCGGCCGTCCGGCAACAGACGCAGGCGGCTTTGGTGAACAGCGCGAAATGGTTGCTGGAGAATCTGCCGAATGAGTTGACGCCCGCGCAACGCGCGGAGTTGGAAGCGGCGCGGGAATTTGCGGCCGGTGAGGATGTGATGGCCGGGCGGGAACGGGCGAAGAAGTTGGTGGTGATTTGCGCCGAGCCGTTGCGAGCGCGGAATCGGGTGTTGGAAGCGGTGCTGACCGGCGATCACAAGGTGCCGGAAGATTTCTTGCCGGTGGCGCGGGTGATCTGGGCGGACGTGGCCGACCGGGTGCGCGGGCAGGTGAAGGAGCAAGAGGAACGACTCGCATATTTCGAACCGTTGGATCGGATTCGCGGGGAAGTCGCGGAGTTTTTCGGGGTGAAGGGGTCGGTCTGCCGGTTTGTTGTCGGTGTGGACTTGTCGGACTGCGGTGTGTTGGTCGGGCCGGGATATCATTGCAGCTTCAACCGCATTGAGCCGACGGACAAAGATTTGATGCGGGTGTTGAAGCGCGTGGTGAAACGCGGTGACATCTGGCCGGCGGACTCACCGGAGCGCAAAGTGGTGAATCTCGGCGCGATTGAGGGACGCGTTGGTGGCAGCGGCGATTTGGGGGAACGGGCGTTGATCACGTCGGTGGCGCGGAGTTTTCTGTTGCCGGGCGTGACGTGGGTGACGGACGACTCGTTGCGGCGACGGACGGATTCGCCGTTGGACCGGTATGACCGGTTGGATTGGAGTCGGATCGAGCCGCAGGTGCCGGCGACGCGGCGGTTTTTGGATTGGTTGTTCGCCTCGAACGAATTCACGCCGTCCACCAAGACCGGCGAGGACACGATGGCGGCGTGGCGCAACGGGATGGGACGCGTGGTGAATGTGTCGGCCGGTGAGACAGTGCCGCGCGTGCCGCGCCGGGGATTCTTGGTGACGTTGATCGCGTACGGCGCTGACCGCGACAGCATTCGCCGGCAAGAGTTCGCGTGGACGGGATATGACGGGTCGTTCCGGATGCCGTTGATGTGCGGGGAAGTTCACCAACTGCACAAGAACTTCAACATGGAGGCGTACCGGCTCAATGAGATGGGCGCGATTGTGGAGTCGCTGACGAAGACGGAGTCGTTGGTGGCGACGCGGTTGGCGACGACGTTCAGCGTGGGGGTGAAACCCGGTGAGCAGTTGCCGCGCGCGGTGACGTTTGAGTGCGTGGAGTTGAACGGGCCGTCATTCTTCGACCCGCGTTTCCTCGAACCATTGCCGAACGCGACGTTGCTCGACGCGGTGCGCGGCGGCGCGCCGAAACAATCGTTGTTCAAGATGGACAGCGCCGGTCAGATGTGGGGGTTGGTGAAGCCGGGGATGCGCTGGCAACTCGTGGTGCGCGCGGGCGCGGCGGGCGTGCGGATGGCGTTGCTGAACGCCGCGCCCGATGGCCGGGAACGCGGGCTGGATTTGCGCGGGACTTTCCAGCGCGGCTTCGAGGTGGGAGAACGGTTGCCGTCCATCCCGGCGCATTTGGCGGCGCAGGATGTGTATGCGTTGAACGATTGGCGGCTGGCGGATTTTCGCGCGGCCGGAATACGCAGCGAGAAGATTGATCAGATTCGCGCCGGCACGAAGGCGGAGTTGGAGGCGGCGACAGCGGCGGCGGCGGCGGACGACGGCGCGAAGTTGCAGCGGGCGGCGAATCGGGCGTTGGCGAGCGAGATCCGGGCGTACCGGGCAGTGTCGGATACCGGACAGGACATCGCGCGCGGGGCGATTTTTCTGATG
>CAZJCX010000109.1:0-1290 GCA_964544425.1 uncultured Verrucomicrobiota bacterium | reverse complement strand
GGCCGCAGATTGCCGGGGCGATTGGGATTTTTGCCGGGATGACGGCGTTGTTGTGGAGTTTTCATCCGGCGTTTCGGATCAGCGCGCAGCCGTTGGTGATCGTGATGGCGTTCACGATTCTGGCGATGAGCGTGGCGGTGATCAGCGTGGTGTTGTCGCGGTTTCGCGGGGCGGTGCGCGAGTTTCAGACGGCGATGGCCGAAGGCGCGGGCGCGAAGATGGGCCGCGGCGGGTTGCTGGGCAGCGCGGTGTTCCTCGGCATCGCGAACATGCGGAAACGGAAGGTGCGGACGGCGCTGACGAGCGCGACGATTGTGTTGGTAACGTTCGCGCTGCTGTGTTTTTCGTCGGCGAGCAGTTACGTGGACAAGAAAGATTTCCGGTTGGAGAACGTGACGGCGGACCGAACGTCGGTACTCGTGCGGCGGCCATCGCTTGGGCCGATTGCGTGGCCGGCGGCGGCGGGGATTGCGAATTTGCTGGGCGACAAGGAAGCGCTCGGCGCGCGGGCGTGGTTGGGCGCGGACCAGGGCGATGCAAATTGGCGGGTGTGGTTGGCGAATCCGGTCTCGGGCGCGCAGGCAGCGGTGCGCGGGGTGTTGGGGTTGCCGGCGAATGAGGATCGGTTGAGCGGCGTGGATGAAGTGTTACCGGGGTGGAAGGAATTTGCGGCGGGGGGCGGGTGTTACATTTCGGATGAGACGGCCGGGTTGCTCGGCGTGAAGGCGGGCGACCGGCTGGTGGTGCGCGGCCGGGATTTGGTGGTGCGCGGGGTGTTTGATCCGGTGGCGCTGGAGGACGAGGTGCGGTTGCTGGATGGCCAACGCATTTTGCCGTTCGATTACAGCCGGCAAGAGAAGGATTGGACGCAGCGCAACACGAAGGACGCGGTCGAGCAGGAAACGGAATCGTCGGAAGGGATGCAGCCGACCGGCGATGAAGCCGAGCGGTACTTGCCGGCGCGCGAGGTGATCATCGTGCCGACGGATGTGGCGCGGGCGTTCGGCGGGACGATGCGGAGCGTGGGCGTGGCGTGTTCTTCTCCGGCGGAGGCGCAGCGCGTGGCGAATTCGTTGATGGAGACGATTGTGTACCCGGCCTACTACGCGAACGAGCAGGGCGGCGTGAACGTGGTGGTGGCGACGCCGTTGATTCCGGTGCCGCCGAAGAGTCTGGCTGTGCCGTTGGTGATCGCGGCGTTGATCATTTTCACGACGATGTTGAATTCGGTGAGCGAACGGAAGAAGGAGATTTACGTCTATACGAGCCTCGGATTGGCGCCGGTGCATA
>CAZJCX010000108.1:10284-10971 GCA_964544425.1 uncultured Verrucomicrobiota bacterium | reverse complement strand
CTGCACCAGCGCGACAACGCCCGCTTGTTGCAGACGTTGCAAAACCTCCGCGACATCGGCAACACCGTCATCGTCGTCGAACACGACGAAGACACGATCCGCGCCGCGGATTACATTGTGGACCTCGGCCCCGGTGCCGGTCACCACGGCGGTGAGATTGTCGCCATCGGACCGTTGCCGGACATTCTCGCCGCGCCCCGCTCGTTGACCGGCAAGTATCTGCGCGGCGAACTGCAAATCCCGGTGCCCAAAGCCCGGCGGCCCGCCGGCAAACGGGGCTGGCTCACCATCGTCGGCGCGCGCGAGAACAATCTGCAGAACATTGACGTGCGGATTCCGCTCGGCGTGCTCACCTGCGTCACCGGCGTGAGCGGGTCCGGCAAGAGCACGTTGGTGGACGAGATTCTCCGCAAGGCGCTCTTCCGAAAGTTGTACCGCGCCAAAGACCGGCCGGGAGCGCACACGAAGATTGAAGGTATCGCGGAACTCGACAAGGTGATCGTGATTGACCAATCACCGATCGGCCGCACCCCGCGTTCCAACCCGGCCACCTACACGAACGCCTTCAACCACATCCGCACTCTCTTCGCGGGCCTGCCGGCCGCGCGCATCCGCGGCTACACCGCCAGCCGGTTCAGCTTCAACGTCAAGGGCGGGCGCTGCGAAACCTGCGGCGGCGACGGCATC
>CAZJCX010000108.1:8698-10219 GCA_964544425.1 uncultured Verrucomicrobiota bacterium | reverse complement strand
CAGCCGGGAGACCTTGGAGATCACCTACAAGGGCCGCAACATCGCCGATGTGCTCGACTTGACCGTGGATGAAGCGGAGGAGTTTTTCCGGGCCGTCCCGAAACTCCGCGACATCCTCCAAACCCTCCAAGACGTCGGCCTCGGTTACATCAAACTCGGCCAACAAGCCACGACGCTTTCCGGCGGCGAAGCCCAGCGCGTCAAGCTCGCCGGCGAACTCGCCAAACGCGACACCGGCCGCACGCTGTACATTCTCGATGAGCCGACCAGCGGTCTCCACTTCGCAGACATCGCCAAGCTTCTCGAAGTCCTCACCAAACTCCGCGACGCCGGCAACACCGTTTTGATAATCGAACACAATCTCGACGTGGTGAAAAGCGCTGACTGGGTAATTGACCTCGGCCCGGAAGGCGGCGCCGCCGGCGGTCAGATCGTCGCCGAAGGCCCGCCGGAACTCATCGCCAAGACTCCCGGCTCGCACACCGGCGAGTTTCTGGCGCGCGTTGTTTCGTAATTGTCACCAATCCGTGCTTGGCGAGTCACGGGGCGCGGCGTACACTGGCTCCACCAAGGAGGGACTGTCTGTGATGAAGCCAAGCGGCGGACCGGCGGGATGGTGCACCCCGAAAGACCTGCAGAAACTGGCGCGCGTCGCCTCGCGCGTGATCTTGAATCGCACGATCCCCGGCACGCGCGGCGTGGTGCGCTACCGCTGGGCCACGCTGGCGCGCGGTGTCAGCGCGGCGGCGATTCGTGGACGGTGAGTTGCCGGGTGCCGTCGTAGATGTACCAGAGGCCGGAGACGAACGTGCAGACGCCGGCGGCGATCATCGGCCATTCGTACGAGGGGTGTTGGATGCGCAGCAACACCCAGCCGAGCGTCACCATCTGGAAAAAGGTCGCGCATTTCCCGACCCAGCGGGGCCGCACGGTCACTTTGCCGGTGAAGACGTGCAACAACACCGTCCCCACCAACAAAATCGTGTCGCGACTGATCACCAGCACCGGGAACCACAGCGGCAGTTGCTGAAAAGCTTCGCCGTGGTCGCGGCTCAAGATGATGAGCGCGGAGATCAAGAGCGCCTTGTCCGCCAGGGGGTCGAGCACCGTGCCGAGTTCCGTCTTCTGATTGTACCGCCGCGCGATGTAGCCATCCACGCCGTCCGAGATCGCCGCCAATGCGAAAATGAAGAACGCCGCGAACGGCTGCCAGTACGTCTGCATGCCGTCTTCAAAGTGCCGCGTGTAATCCAGCGTGATCCAGATGAACACCGGGATCAGCAGGATCCGCAGGATCGTAATCTTGTTCGCCAGCGTCATCACCGAAACCGCTCTGTCCCCCGCCGCAACCGCGCTAGCACGCGCTCGCGGCCCAACACTTCGAGCATGTGATAGAGCGACGGCCCGGTGCTCTTGCCCGAGACGGCCACCCGGCAGGGATGAATCAACTCCCCGGCTTTCACCCCCAACTCCGTCGCCAACGCCTTCAACGCCGTTTCCAGCGCCACCGCGTTCCACTCC
>CAZJCX010000108.1:4613-8688 GCA_964544425.1 uncultured Verrucomicrobiota bacterium | reverse complement strand
TTTTCCGCCAACTTGTCCAGCCGGTCGCTCGTCTGGGGCGCGCTGCAAGATTTCTTCACGGCTTCGGGATCGACAGGAAACTCCTCCGTGAAAAAGTACCCGGTCCAGTCCGGCAACTCCTTCAACAATTTCACCTTTTCCTTCACCAGCGCCAGCACGCGCGGATCATCACGCCCGCCGGTAAACGGCCGCGCCACTTCCGCAAACCGCTCGAACGACATCGCCCGCAGATACTCGCCGTTCAACCAGGTCAGCTTCGTCACATCGAAGCGCGCATTGCTGCGGAGAATCTGCGGGAGATCAAACTTCTGGATCACTTCCTCGAGGGGCAGAACCTGCCGATCGTCTTTCGGCGACCACCCCAGCAAGCAGAGATAATTCCGCACCGCTTCCGGCACGTACCCGTCGGTGATGTAATTGGCCAGCGACGCCAACCGCGCCTTGGCGGGGTCGGGATCGCTCTTGCTCATCTTCGTCCCATCCGCATTGAGGATCATCGGGATGTGCGCGTAGGCGGGCGGCTCCGCGCCGAACGCGCGGAACAATGCGATGTGCTTCGGCGTATTGGAAAGATGATCTTCCCCCCGGATGACATGGGTGATGCCCATCTCGATGTCGTCCACCACGTTCACGAAATGGAAAATCCACCCGCCATCGGCGCGCCGGATCGTCATGTCCGCCTCCGGCGTGCCGTCGCGGCTCTGGGATTGCCGTCGCTGCGGACAATCACAAAATCCGGATCCGCAGCCTCGCGGTCGGTCAATTCGCGCGTGACCGGCCCCGCGATCAAGTCCGGCACCGTGATCGGCTCGCGCGGCATCTTGAATCGCAACGCGCCGTCGCGTTCATACGCCAGGCCTTTGTCGCGCAATTCCTGCGCCCGCCGCCGGTACAGGTCAGCCCGCTGCGATTGAAAGAACGGGCCTTCGTCGTGGTTCAACCCCAGCCACGTCAACCCGTCGAGGATGGTGCGCAGCGACGCCTCCGTGTTGCGCGCCGTGTCCGTATCTTCGATGCGCAACACAAACGTCCCGCCGGTATGCCGCGCGTACAGCCAGTTGAACAACGCCGTGCGGACGCTGCCAATGTGCAAGAACCCGGTCGGACTCGGAGCAAAACGAACGCGCACCCTCATGGTGCTGCGACGTTATCAGAGCGCGCCACGCGGCGGCAAGAACGGAGCGTGTCCGTGCGGATGCGCGTGTTGCAGAATATGCGGCCGCTCCAGCCCGTGCGTGAGCATCAACGCCTCGTCGTTGAGCAGCGCGCGCGTCGCCCCATCGGCGATGATTTCACCCCGGTCGAGCAGGATCACGCGCGGACACAACTCGACCACCAACTCCAAATCATGCGTCGCGATCAACTTCGTCGCCGGTATGCTCCGCAACAACTCCTTCAACTCCCGCCGCCCGCGCGGATCCAGATCGCTCGTCGGCTCATCCAGCGCCAGAATTCGCGGCCGGCACGCCAGCACCCCGGCCAGACACACCCGCCGTTTCTCGCCGCGGCTCAGATGATGCGGCGCGCGCTCCTCGAACCCGGTCAGCCCCACCTGCGCCAACGCCGCCCGCACCGCATCGTCGCCCAACCCCAACTGTTGCGGGCCGAACGCGACATCTTCCCAGACCGTCGGACAAAACAACTGATCGTCCGGATCCTGAAACAGCAGCCCGATTTTCCGCCGCAACGCCGGCAGGTCGGTCTGCCCGCAAACGGTCACCGCCCCGGTCGGCCGCTCCGGGAGTATCCCGTTCAGATGCAACAGCAGCGTGGACTTGCCCGCGCCATTCGGCCCGATGAGGCCGACGCACTCGCCCTCCTCCACCACAAAACTCAACCCGCGCAACGCCTCGCGGCCGTCGGTATACCGGTACCGCAAATCGCGAATCTCAATCGCCGCGCTCACCGCCACCCCCGCGCGCACATCGCCGCGTAAATCCGTTCCGCCCGTTCCGTCGAGCGCACGAACAACTGCCCGATCACCGTCCCCAACGACCGCCACCACTGCGCCCGGCTGCGCGTGAACGTCCGGCTCGCCCGCGCGTGGCGCATCCGGCGCAACTCATCCGCCAGCACGAACACATACCGGTACATCAACGCCAGCGTCGTCACCATCAACCCCGGCACCCGCAGCCGCTGCAACACGCGCACGATTTCATGAAACGGCGTCGTCCCTGCCAACAGGATCATCGTGAACAGACAGAGCGTACTGCGCGCGAGCAACGCCAGAAATTTTCCCCCGCCACCGGGCTGGAACAATGCCAACACCGCCACGCCCGCCGCCACCAATTCGAGCCACAACAACCGCCGCACCAGAAACCCGGGCGGCACGCGGCTCACGACCGCCACGACCACTAGTCCGCCCGCCAGCCAAGCCCACACCACCGGCCCGGTAAACGTCGTGGTGAGAATCACCGCCAGCGCCGCCGCCAGTTTCACCGCGGCCGGCAGCCGGTGAATCGGGCTGGCCAGCCGGCTGTGCTGATCGAGAAAGTCCGGGCGCATCACGCGGGCTTGGCCGCCGGGCGCGGCACCAACACCCGCGCCAGCCACCACGCCAACCCAAACACCACCAATGTTCCAACCACCCCAGCCAGCGCCGTCGCCACCGCCGCCGAACCGATGCCCGGCATTTCATAATCCGGCACGGGCGCGGCCACGACCGGCTCCGCCACCGCGCGTTCCGCAAACCCCAACGTCTCCGCGACGCGCTCCAACCCGTCCGGCCACGGCGACGCGACAGGCGCAATAAAGATCGCCAGACCAAATGCCACCAACAGGCCGTACCCCAGCACCGTCCCGGGCTGCGCCGCCGAGCCGACCGGCTGAATCAATTCCGGTCGCGCGCGCGCCACCGCGGCCACGACGAGCGCCGTGATCAATCCTTCCCCCACGCCGATCACCAGATGCACCCCGGTCATCGCGGCAAACACGGTGTTCCACGGCGCCACGCCCGACCACGCGAGTTGACCCGCGCAACTGACCGCCGCCAACACAGTCCCGCACCAGCCCGCAAACGCCGCCGCCAACACCATCCGCCGCGGGTCATGCGACCAACCCGCCACCAGCCGGTAGATCCCGCAGCCGGCCACGCCGCTGACGAGCGCCATGTTGAAAATGTTCGGCCCCAGCGCCAGCACGCCGCCGTCCGCGAACAGGAAACACTGCACCACCAGCACACACGTGATCACCACCACCGCCGCGCTCGGCCCCACCAACACCCCGGCCAGCACCGCGCCGATCAGATGGCCCGACGTTCCCCCCGCCACCGGGAAATTCAACATCTGCGCTGCGAACACAAACGCCGCCGCCAATCCCAACAGCGGCACCCGCGCCGGCGAGAGGTTCCGCCGCAACGACCGCAACGCCACCGCCACCCCGCCCGTCGCCAACACGCCGCTCGCCGCCAGCGTCTTCCCGTCCAAAAATCCATCCGGTATATGCATGTTACAGTAGTGCGCTGATGGTAGTACCGCCGCCGCCCCCGTCAAGCGTCATTCTCGGCCAGCGACCACTCCATCACCACGCGCCAACCCGTGCCGGTGGGCCGAGCGTCCCCGCGAGGCCGACCCGCCTCGCATCGCCGGCGACCGTGTTCTGGAGTGCCGGGTGATCCCGAAACATTGACAGGCCGCCGTTGGCTGCGTATTCTCCGCGCCGAGATATGAAACAGGGTCGTCAACCTTACTTCGCCCAACGAACCGGCTATTGGTTTTATTTTTACTTTAGCGCGGCGCGGCGGGCGCGGGGTTGACGCGAAGGAACAACAACGTCACACCGTCCCGCCGAGCGCGGGGCGGTTTTTTTGTTTTGAGGAGTCGTCATGATCATCGTCATCAAGCCGGGCAGCAGCGAACAAGACATCCAGCAAGTGATTCAGGGCGTGAAGGATTTCGGGTACGAGGCCAAGGTGATCCGCGGCGTGGAACGCACCGTCGTGGCCTGCGTCGGCGACGAGCGCAGTCATCACACCCTCGAATCGCTGATCGTCCTGCCGCAAGTGGAGAGCGTCACGCCCATCCAAAAGAAATACAAACTTGTCAGCCGTGATTACCAGAAGCGCGACACGGTGATT
>CAZJCX010000108.1:0-4596 GCA_964544425.1 uncultured Verrucomicrobiota bacterium | reverse complement strand
AAACTCGGCGGCGGCTCATTCCATGTGGTGGCCGGGCCGTGTTCCGTCGAGAACTCCGAGCAAACCCTCGCCACCGCCCGCGCGGTGAAAGCCGGAGGCGGCACGCTGTTTCGCGGCGGCGCGTTCAAACCGCGCACATCACCCTACGATTTTCAGGGTCTCGGCAAACCCGGTCTCGAATTGCTGAAAGAAGCCCGCGCGGCGACCGGCCTGCCGATCGTCACGGAGGTCATGTCGCCGCAGGACGTCGAGTTGGTGGCCGGCTATGCCGATGTGTTGCAGATTGGGGCGCGCAATGCCCAGAACGTTCCGCTCCTCGCCGCCGCCGCCGCTTCGCAAAAACCGATTCTCCTCAAGCGCGGCTTGTCCGGCTTGGTGGATGAATGGTTACTGGCCGCCGAATACATCTGCGTCCACGGCAACAACAAGGTCATCCTCTGCGAGCGCGGCATCCGCACGTTCGAGCACGCCTGCCGCAACACGCTCGATCTGTCCGCGGTCGCCGTGGCGAAGAAGGAGACGCACCTGCCGGTATTTGTTGACCCGAGTCACGCGGCCGGGCGGGCGGACATGATCGTGCCGTTGGCCCGCGCCGCCGTGGCGGTCGGCGCCGACGGTTTGCTGGTTGAAGTCCACCCCAATCCCGCCGCCGCGCTCAGCGATGGCGGACAACAACTCAAGCCGGAGCAGTTCGAAAAGTTGATGGCCGAGCTGCGTCCCATCGTGCAGGTCATGGGGAAAACGATGGGAGCGTAACCGGCTATCTGTAGCGGCGGTCATAGACCGCCGGTACAATGAGTCGAGGCTTCTTGCCATCCTTGCTGGGAATCTCTAGCCTGCCGGGGTGGAGCGGACTTTTGAATTGATGGCGGCGGACGGCGGGGCGCGGGCGGGGCGGTTGACGACCCGGCATGGGATGATTGAGACGCCGGTCTTTATGCCGGTGGGGACGCAGGGGACGGTCAAGTGCATGTCACCAGATGAATTGCGGACGGTGGGGGCGCAGGTCATTTTGGGGAACACGTATCATTTGATGGTGCGGCCGGGGTTGGAGGTGGTGACGAAGGCCGGGGGGCTGCACAAGTTCATGGGTTGGGATGGGCCGATTTTGACGGACAGCGGCGGGTTTCAGGTGTTCTCGCTGTCCAAACTGCGGCGCATCAAGCCGGACGGGGTGGAGTTTCAGTCGCACGTGGACGGGAAAACGTTCTTCCTCGGACCGGTGGAGGCGATGCAGGCGCAGGCGGCGTTGGGCAGTGATATTGCGATGGTGTTTGATGAGTGTCCGCCGTATCCGTGCGACCGAGAATACGCTTGCCGGAGTCTGGCCTTGTCCCTACAGTGGGCGGCTCGTTGCCGGGAAATTAAAGAAAACAACGGCAATTTGCTCTTTGGAATCGTGCAGGGCGGAGTGTATGCGGACTTGCGGGCGCAGTGCGCGCGTGAGTTGGTGGCGATTGGATTCGATGGGTATGCGGTCGGCGGCGTGAGCGTCGGCGAACCGTTTCCGGAGATGCTTGCGCAGGTGGAAGCCAGCGTGCCGCACTTGCCGGCGGACAGGCCCCGGTATGTGATGGGCGTGGGCACGCCGCCGCAGTTGGTGGAAATGATCGCGCGCGGGGTGGACATGTTTGATTGCGTGTTGCCAACGCGGGTGGCGCGGAACGGGACCGTGTTCACGGATCAGGGGACGTATGCGATCAAGAACGCGCAGTACCGGGAGGATTTCCGACCGCTGGTGGAAGGTTGTGCGTGTGCGGCCTGCCGGCAGTTCAGCCGGGCGTACATCCGGCACCTCGTGTGGGCAAATGAGATTCTCGGCCTGCGCTTGGTGACCATCCACAACCTGCATTTCTATTTGGAGTTGATGCGCCGGGTCCGCGAAGCGATCCGGCAGGGTGCGTTCGAGGAATTTCGGAAAGAATTCGTGGCCGGCTACGCGCGCCACGATGAGACAACGACGAAGGACGAAGGACAATGATGACTCTGTTTGATTTGATCGCCATGGCGCCACCCCCGGCGGGGCAGGAAGTGAATCCGAAGGCGCAGATGCTGCAGATGATCGGGATGTTCGTGATCCTCGGCGTGATGTTTTATTTCCTGCTCATCCGCCCGCAGTCGAAGCAGCGCAAGGAACACGACAACATGCTCGCCAATGTGAAAACCGGCGACCAGATCCTCACCAGCGGCGGCCTCTACGGCATCGTCACCAACGTCAAAGAGAAATCCCTGATGGTGAAAATCGCCGACAACGTGAAAGTGGAAATCGCCAAGAGCGCGCTGACCTCCGTCCTGAAAAAGAGCGACGAGCCGGTCGCGGAAAAGAAGTAACAGGTTCCCATGAAGACGCAGAATTGGAAGTGGTTCGTCGTCCTCGGCCTCATCGCATTGGCGGTGTACGGCCTGATCGCCAACGGCATCAGTCTCGGCCTTGACCTGAAAGGCGGCACGGCATTCACGCTGCAACTCGACATGTCGGAGATTGAAGTGGAAGGCCGCGCCGGCGCCCGGCAGCAAGCCATCGAGATCATTCGCAAACGAATTGACCGCTTTGGCGTCGCCGAGCCGCTCATCCAGCCGGAAGGGGCGGATCGGATCGTCGTGCAGATTCCCGGCCTCGCGCAGGAGAAGCGCGCCGAGGCGCGCCGCACCCTCGCCCGCACCGCCTACCTCGAATTCCGCCTCGTCCATCCCCAAAACGAAGACCAACTCGCCGCGGAAGCGGCCGATCCCGGTTTCATCCCACCGGTCGGCTATCAAAAACTCACCGAACGCCAGCGCACCCGCGAAGGCCGCGTCATCCAGCGCTCTTTTTTTGTCCGCGTCAAACCCGACCTCACCGGCAAGAACGTCACCCGCGCGTTCATGGCGTTCGATGAAATCGGCCGCCCCTATGTCTCGCTCGAATTCGACAGCGACGGCGCGGAGGTGTTCGCGCGCGTGACCGGCGCGAATGTCGGCCAGTTGCTCGCGATCGTGTTGGATGGCGAGTTGTACTCCGCCCCGGTGATCAACGAAGCGATCACTGGCGGGCGGGCGCAGATTTCCGGCAGCTTCTCGCGCGCGGAAGCGCAGGAGCTGGCCAACGTCCTCGAAAACCCGCTCGAAGCGCCGGTCAAGATCGTCGAGGAACGCGGCGTGGACCCATCGCTGGGGCAGGACTCGATTCGCAGCGGGGTGATGGCGTCGCTGATCGGCGCGGCGATCGTCGTGGTGTTCATGCCGCTGTACTACCGGTTTGCGGGGCTGGTGGCGGTGGTGGCGCTGGGGTTGAACTTGCTGATGTTACTCGGCGTGCTGGCGCTGTTCGGGTTCACTCTGACGTTACCGGGCATCGCGGGCATCGTGCTGACGATCGGGATGTCGGTGGACGCCAACGTGCTAATCCACGAGCGCATCCGCGAGGAGTTGGCGGCCAAGAAATCGTTGCGCGGCGCGATCACGGCCGGCTACGACCGGGCGTTTCTCGTGATTTTTGATTCCAACCTGACGACGATTTTGACGGCGGCCATCCTGATCTGGCTCGGCAGCGGCCCGGTGAAAGGGTTTGGCGTGACGCTGACCATCGGATTGCTGGCCAACCTGCTGACCGCCGTGCTGTTCACGCGGCTGGTGTTCGACTCGCTGGCCGCCAGCGGCGCGCTGAAATCGTTCCACATGATGCACCTGTTCAAGCCGACGAAGATCAATTTCCTCGCGCTCCGCCACGCGGCGCTCGGCGGCGCGCTGCTCGTGGTGATCGCGGGCGCGGTGATGTTCGTCAAACACGGCGGCCTCCACGTCGGCGACGGGCGCGTCTATGGCGTGGACTTTGCCGGGGGCGACTCCGTCACGTTGAGTTTCACCGAGAAGGTGGAGGCCGCGCAGGTGCGGCGGACGCTCGAACAGGAACGCCTGCCGGATGCGACTGTGCAATATCAACGCGACGCGGCTGGGTCGCATGAGGTGCTGTACCTGAAACTACCGGAAGGCGCCGGCGAGACGGCGACGACCGCGTTGCAGCGGGATTTCCCGCAGGCCGGTTTGAAAGTGCTCGGCAGGGAAAGCGTCGGCGCGGTGGTCGGCGAAGAATTGTTGCGCGAAGCGTTGGAAGCGGTTGCCATCGCGCTGGTGGTCATCATGATTTACATCGCCTTCCGGTTTGGCGAGTTCGCCTACGGGCTGGGCGCATTCGTGTCGCTGTTGTTGAACGTGCTGCTGACGATTTCGCTGTTCGTGCTGGTGGGGCGGACGTTCTCGATGACGGTCATCGCCGCCATCCTCACCATCGTCGGTTACGCCATCAACGACACGATTGTGGTCTTCGACCGCATCCGCGAAGACAAGAAGCTCGCCGGCGGGCGGCTCAATTACTTCGAGTTGATCAACCGCAGCATCAACGAAACCCTCTCGCGCACGATTGTCACCGGCGGCACCACGATCCTCGCCACCCTCGCCCTGCTGCTGTTTGGCGGGCCCGTCCTCAACGACTTCGCCTACACCTTCCTCGTCGGCGTCCTGACCGGCACGTTCTGCTCGATCTTCATCGCCAGCCCGATCGTGCTCTGGTTCCACCGCCACGAAGCCAAGCCGGCCGCGACCCGCAAGCCAGAGCCG
>CAZJCX010000107.1:1975-11106 GCA_964544425.1 uncultured Verrucomicrobiota bacterium | reverse complement strand
AACGAAGAGCCGCGCCAGCGCCGTGCCGCTGCCGTTGAGCATGTGGACGTGCCGGTTTTTTCCGTCGGCATCTTTGAACCGGATGTTGGCGCGGCGGGCTTGGAAGTCTTCGCAGTTCGAGCAGCTCGAGACTTCGAGATACCGGTTCTGGCCCGGTGCCCAGACTTCGATGTCGTAAGTTTTGGCGCTGGCGAACCCCATGTCGCCGGTGCAGAGGAGCACGACGCGGTAATGCAGGCCGAGGAGTTGGAGGACGCGCTCCGCGTTGGCCACCATCTTTTCCAGTTCGTCGTAGCTCGATTCCGGTCGGCAAAACTTGATCAACTCGACCTTGTCGAATTGATGGACGCGGATCATGCCGCGCGTGTCTTTGCCGGCCGCGCCCGCTTCGCGCCGGAAACAGGGCGTGTACGCGCAGTAGTACCGGGGCAATTCATCGGCGCGAAAAATTTCATCCCGGTGAATATTGGAGACCGGCACTTCAGCCGTCGGCGCCAAGTAAAGTTCATCGTCGCGGAGCCGGTACATATCTTCCTCGAACTTCGGCAACTGGCCGGTGCCGATCATCGAAGCGCGATTGATCAGAAACGGCGGAAAGACTTCGGTGTAGCCATGCTCGCGCGTGTGGAGATCGAGCAACCAGTTGATGAGCCCCCGTTCGAGCCGGGCCCCCATTCCTTTGTAAAGAATGAACCCGCTCGCCGCGATCTTCGTCGCGCGGCCAAAATCGAGGATGCCCAGCTTCTCGCCAATGTCCCAATGTGCTTGGGTAGCAAAGTCGAACTTGGCCGGCTCGCCCCACCGGCGAACTTCCGGGTTGTCCGCCGCGTCCTGGCCCACCGGCACGGAACTGTGCGGAACGTTGGGAATGGTGAGCAACGGATGTTGGATTTGCTCTTCCACTCCGGCAATTTCGGCATCCAGCGTCGCGATCCGGTCGCTCACCGATTTCATGTCCACCATCAACGCTGTGGCGTCCTGCCCCTTCGCCTTGAGCTGACCCACCTGCTTGCTGACAGTGTTCCGCTTTGATTTGAGGGTCTCGCTCTCTTGCAGCAGCTTCCGCCGCGTTTCGTCCACAGCGAGCAACGTGGCGATCAACGTCTCATCGCCCCGTCCGCGCGCCGCTAAACGTTGCCGCACCAAGTCCTGCTGATCGCGAATGTACCGGATGTCCAACATGGCGCGCATCATAGGGTTTGAGAGGCTGGGAGGCAAGTGGGTGCTGGCCACTGATGTCACAAAATCGTCACACACTAGACTTGACTTCCCCGACCGTTCAGATAGTCTCCGCGTTGCAGAGTGTTAACACTCCGGGAACGTTAGGGTGCTCCCGGATTTACAAAGGAGATAGGGTATGTTCAGTAGAAACCAGTTGTTCCGCGCACGATCGCTCTTGGTGAAGAGTGCAGTCATCGTGGCGGTGGCGGCTTCGCTGGGTCTCGTCACCAAGACCTCCGCGTCGCCTGCTGCCACAGTAGTTTTGCCGGGTGTTGGGCTGGATACATTGCTCGACGGCGGCTCCATTCAAGTCGGCGACAAGATTTTTGCCGACTTCAGCATCAGCGGTTTTGACGCCGCTGGCGTGCTCGTGATCGGGATCGAAGAGAACGGCAGCTACGGCGTCCGTCTGCAGGGCGGCTTTGCGGCCTTCGGCAACCAAATCAAGGACATCCTCATCGGTTTCTCAGTGACGGTGGCTCCTGAATCCAACCAGTTGATTTCGGGTATCCATCTCGACTTCAACGGTGCGGTTGTCCTCGGCAGCGGCCATGCCTCGGTTGTGGAAACCGCGGTGACCCCCAACGGCCAGCAGATGCTGTTGCCTCCCTTGGTAGTGGTGAACCCACCGCCAGTCCTCTCCGCTTCGGCTGACTTGGTCAGTCCGCAGACGAAGATCTTTGTCTTGAAGGACATCCTCTTGGTGGCCGGTGGCGACACCTGCCCGCACAAGCGGTTGGGCAACGAGACGGATTCAGTCAACGCGGTCTCGATCTCCCAGATTGACCAGTTGTTCGTGCAAATCCCTGAACCGGGCACCGTCGTGCTCGTCGCGGCGGGTCTGCTCGGCGTGGCCATCACGGGACGTCGGCGTAAATAGCGAAATCGCTAGGAGTTCAAAGGCAAGCGCCTGAGCTTTCGCTCAGGCGCTTGTTCTTTTCTGGCTGGCAGGCAGGCTTGACTTTACCAGCGTGGGATATAGAATCCGCTCGTTGTCAGGAATCTGACCACGCTGTGAACGCCGGGCGACAGGGTACGTTCGGCAACTACATAAAGGAGATAGGGTATGTTTAGTGGCAATCGGATGTTCCGCGCTCGGTCACTGTTCGTGAAAGGCCTCGCACTTGTGGCGGTGGCCGCCTCGTTAAGCTTCGTTACGAAATCCGCTGCGTCACCGGCCGCAACCATCGTGTTGCCTGGTGTCGGCTTGGATACGTTGCTTGGTGATGGCTCCATTCAAGTTGGCGATAAGATTTTCGCTGACTTCAGCATTGATGGTTTTAGCGCCGCAGGCGTGACCGTCATCGGAATCGAGGAGAACGGCAGCTATGGTCTGCGACTTCAAGGCGGGTTCTCGGCGTTTGGTGATCAGTACAGGAACATCCAGATCGGATTTTCTGTCACCGTCGCGCCGGAATCCAGTCAGACAATCTCCGCCGTGCATCTCGACTTCAACGGCGCGGTGCTCGTCGGCAATGGTTCTGTCTCCGTCGTCGAGACAGCGACGAATGATGCGCTCGAAGATCTGCTGGTGCCGGCGCTCGTCGTAGTAAATCCGCCGCCGGTGCTCTCCGCGTCGGCGGACTTGGTGAGTCCCCAGACGAAAATCTACGTCCTGAAAAACATCGAGCTGCAAGCGGGCGGTGACGCTTCGCCACATCAACGACTGGGCACGACTGACACCGCGATCAACGCGGTCGCCATCTCCCAGATTGACCAGTTGTTCGTGCAAATTCCCGAGCCGGGCACCGTGGTGCTCGTCGCGGCGGGATTGCTCGGCGTCGCGCTGACCGGGCGGCGTCGCAAATAGTCACACGGTTTCGTTTCACAGATCAAGCGTCTGGGCGCAAGCTCAGGCGCTTGTTCTTTGGGCGCGTTTCCGGCAGTATCGCCGCGCATGTGGCAATGGACTGAATCCGTCGAGCAGTACGTGCTCGATGTAATCTTTGATCGCCGTCGGGATTTCGGCGCGCGCCTGACCAGTGGTGCGCTCGCGGCGCTCTCGACAATGTATGCCGGGGCGGTTCAAATCCGGCACTTCCTCTGGCGAAACCGGATTTTTCGCGATCACACTCTCGGTTGCCAGGTCGTCAGCATTGGCAACCTCACAGTCGGCGGCACGGGCAAGACGCCGGTTGTCGAAATTTTCGCCCGCGCCTTGCAGCAGCGGGGCCGGCGCGTTGCCATTCTTTCGCGCGGTTACAAAAGCACTCCGCGCCCGCTCTGGGAGCGGTTTCTCGAGAAACTGCCGGGCGGACAGGATCGCTTTCCTCCGAAGATTGTCTCGGACGGCAGTTCGCTGCTCTTGGATAGTGATCAGGCCGGTGATGAGCCATACATGCTGGCGTCGAACCTGAAGAATGTGGTGGTCCTCGTGGACAAGAACCGCGTGAAAAGCGGCCGGTACGCCATTCGCAAGTTCGGCTGCGACACGTTACTGCTTGACGATGGGTTTCAGTACCTCGCGCTCAAGAGCCGGTTGGACATTTGTCTGATTGATCGCAATTCACCCTTCGGCAATCACTACCTGCTTCCCCGGGGCACACTCCGCGAGCCGATTCCCAATCTCGCCCGCGCCAGCTACATTTTCATCACCAAGTCGAATCCCCTGGGCGCGAAGACGCTCCGCAAAGCCATCCGCCAGTTCAACCAAACCGCCGAGATTATTGAGTGCGCCCACCAACCGCTCTATTTGCAGGATGTCTTTACTGGCGAACGGTTGTCGCTCGACAAGTTGACCGGCCTAAAGGTCGCCGCGCTGTCTGGGATTGCCCAGCCCGACAGTTTCGAACACGGTTTGCGTCAACTCGGCGCGAACATTGTGTACTCGAAGTGGTACGCCGACCACCACCGGTATACCCAGCAAGAAATCCTCAACATGATCAATCGCAGCCTGCGCCGGGGCGCCCAAGCCATCCTCACCACCGAAAAGGACGCCGTCCGCTTTCCCAAGGTTGACCGACGCGACATCCCAGTCTATTTCCTCCGCGTCGAAATCAAAATCATAGCTGGAGCCAAGGACTTTGACGATGCCGTCGCCCGCATCTGCCACCGGTAATTCTGGCTCCGTCACCCGCGCCGCGCGCACGGTGAGCTTGGCCGTGCTGGGCAGTCGGGTGTTGGGGCTGGTGCGCGAACAAATACTGGCGGCGTTGTTCGGTGCCGGCCGCGAATTTGACGCCTTCTTGACGGCGTTTCGGATTCCGAACTTGTTGCGCGATCTCTTCGCCGAGGGTGCGCTCTCGGCGGCGTTCGTCACAACGTTTACGCGCAAACTCACGCTCGAAGGCGACCGGGCGGCGTGGCGACTGGCCAACATCGTACTCAACGCTTTGCTGGTCGTGCTCAGTCTCGTGACCGTGGCCGGCATTCTCGCCGCACCGTGGATCGTAAAGCTCATCGCGCCCGGCTTTGCGGAGACACCGGGCAAAGCGGAACTGACGACGCTGCTGACGCGCATCATGTTCCCGTTCCTCCTGCTGATCGCCGTCGCCGCGCTCGCGATGGGAATGCTCAACGCCAAACGCCAGTTCGGCATCCCGGCCAGCGCCTCGATGATGTTCAACATCGGCTCCATTGTTGCCGGGGTCGGGTTGGCGTTTTGGTTCGACCCGCAGCTTGGTCCGCGCGCCATGATCGGCATGAGCATCGGCACGCTGATCGGCGGCGCCGCGCAACTGCTCATCCAAGTGCCAAGCGTCTTTCGTCAAGGCTACCGGTACGAGCCGTTGCTGCGCTGGGGAGACCGCGATTTTCGTCAAATGCTGACGCTGCTCGGCCCCTCCGTCATTGGCGTGGCGGCCGTCCAGATCAATGTCTTCGTCAACACCTGGTTCGCTTCCTTTTTCGGCGATGGTGCGGTGACGTGGTTGAATTGCGCGTTCCGGTTGATGCAGTTTCCCATTGGCATTTTTGGCGTCGCGATTGCCACCGCCACGCTGCCGTCTGTCAGCGCCCACGCGGCGCGGGGCGACACGGATGAATTCCGTAAAACTCTCGCGCGCTCCCTCCGGCTGGCGTTCTTTCTCTGCCTGCCAGCCTCGGCAGGACTGGCAGTGCTCGCGGAGCCAATCATCTCCGTCATTTACGAACACGGCGCATTCACGGCGGCCGACACGGCGCAAACCGCCTGGTGCCTCCGCGCATTTGCCGCGGGGCTGGCCGGCTATGCGGCCTTGAAAGTGATCACGCCGACTTTCTACGCGCTGGGCGATTCCCGGACTCCCATGCTCGTCGCCGTCGGTTCCATTGTTACCAACGTCGCGCTCAACCACGTCTTCGCCAACATGCTGGGATACGGGGTGCCGGGCCTCGCCTTGAGCACTTCGCTGGTGGCCTTGACCAACTTCGTCCTGTTGCTGGCGTGGATGCGCCGCAAAATCCAACGGCTGGAAGTCTGGGTGTTGCTCGGCGCGACCCTCAAGATCGGCCTCGCCACTGTGGCGATGATGGCGGCTGCCTATTTCACAGACGCCTCGCTCGACCTCAACCGGTATCTGGATCTATTTCTCGCCATCGCCGCCGCCGTCGTGGTGTTTGGCGCCGTGTGCAAGCTGTTGCGGGTGACCGAACTTGCCGAATTGATCGCGGTGCTTTCCAGCCGCGCCAAACCCGTCGCATGACCCCCGAGCTCAAAGCCAAAGCGCGGGCGTTGCCGAACAAGCCGGGCGTGTACCTGATGCGGGACCGGCGGGGGCGCGTGATTTATGTCGGCAAAGCGCGGGCATTACGCAAACGGGTCTCGCAATATTTCCATCCTTCCCGGCCGATGCGCTGGGATCCGAAAACGCGCGCGCTGATTGAATCCATCGCCGATTTTGAAACACACGTGGTCCACAGCGAGCCGGAGGCGTTGCTGCTGGAAAGCAAGCTGGTGAAGGAATTCAAACCCCGGTACAACGCGCTGCTCAAGGACGACAAGCGATTCCTGCTGGTGAAAGTGAACTTCGCGGAGGAATACCCGCGCTTCAAATTCGCGCGGCTCAAGAAGGACGATGGCGCCCGGTACTTCGGGCCGTTTGTTCACGCAAGCGCGGTGCGGTTGGCGCTGCAATGGATTCGCAAGAAGCACGGTGTGCTCATCCAAGGCACCGGCGCGCCGCGGGAAAAAGACCTCAAGTACTCCAGCTACCTCGTACCGGTGCCACTCAAAGACATACCGCACGACGAGTATCTGCGGCGGGTGCAGCTCGCCTGCGAGTTCCTCGAAGGGAAGAATCAAGCGGCGATGACCGAGTTGGAGACGCAGATGAAGAACGCCGCCACCGCCCGCCAGTTCGAGAAAGCGGCCGGCCTGCGCGATGTGCTCCACAGCTTCAAGGAAGTGGCCCGCGCCGCACGCGACCGGAAATTCGCGCGCGATCTCCGTCCCAAAACGGAGCCGCAAACGGAAATGATCGAGTTACAGCGCGTCCTCACCCTCCCCGCCGTGCCGGCGCACATTGAAGGCTTCGACATCTCCAACATCTCCGGCACACTCAGCGTGGCGTCGTGCGTCTGTTTCCAGGCCGGCCAGCCGCACAAGGAACACTACCGGCACTTCCAAATCCAAACCGTGGTCGGCAGCGACGATTTTGCTTCGATGGCCGAAGTCGTCAGCCGCCGGTACGCCCGTGTGCGCGCGGAAGGCGGCGCGTTACCAGACCTCGTGATGGTGGACGGCGGTCGCGGCCAACTCAACGCCGCGCTGGCGGCGCTGACCGCGTTGAATATTCAACTGCCGGTCATCGGCCTCGCCAAGCAGTTTGAAGAAATATATACCCCCGACCAGCCGGACCCGCTCCGCCTCCCCCGTGAGTCACCGGCCCTGCATCTGATCCAACGGCTCCGCGACGAAGCGCACCGGTTCGCCAACGCCTACCACCAAAAACTTCGCCAACGCCGCATTCGCGAAAGCCTTCTCGACGACGTTCCCGGCTTGGGAAAGCAAAAGAAACTCTCGGTTCTCCGGCAATTCGGCTCGATCAAAAAACTCCGGGAAGCCAAAACCGAGGATATTGCCGCCCTACCGGGCATCGGCCCCAAACTCGCGGCACTGATCAAACAACAGCTCGCCTAGTTCTGAACGCTGCCCTCGTAATGTGACCGGATCTGATCGAGCCGGCTAGGCGAAGAAGGCGTGAGGCTGACGCCCGATGGGGAAACTTGCCGCTAGGCAGTTGCCTTGTCGCGGGCGTGAAGCATTGCGGTGCGGATGAAGGGCGCGGCAAAATCGGGGAAGCGCTGCTGGGTTTGGCCGATTTCATACATCTTGAGCGCTTCGAGTAGGCCGGCGGTGCCCGCTTCGTAGAGCGAGTGGGGATTGGCTTGCCGGGCAGCCACTTCGACGGCCAAAACCCGCAGTTGCGCGTCGAACATCCGGGTCAATTCCTTGCGGGCGTTGAACCCAAGCAGGCCCTTCGCCTTTTTGAGCAACTCTTCCGTGACGACCAGTTTGGGTGTCGCGGATTTTGCGAGCGCGTCGTAATTGATGTGAATGTCCGGCATGGTTCCCCTTGCGTGCGCCTGATTTAGCAACTCCGGTGCCGCCACCCAGCGTCCCGACTAGATGTGCAACGCCCGCTTGTTCACTGCCAACGCCGCTTCCTTGAGCGTTTCCGCCAACGTGGGATGCGCGTGACAACACCGGGCGATGTCCTCGCTGGTCGCGCCGAACGCCATCGCCGCCGCTGCCTCCGCAATCAAATCACCGGCGCGCGGCCCAATAATGTGCACGCCCAACACCCGATCCGTCTCCGCATCCGCCAATACCTTCACGCGGCCTTCCGTCTGACCGAGCGCCCGGGCGCGCCCGTTCGCGAGGAACGGAAACGCGCCTTTCCGGTACTCCACCCCGGCTGACTTCAAATCTTCCTCAGTCTTCCCCACCGCCGCGATCTCCGGCTCGGTGTAACACACGCCGGGAATGCAGCTGTAATCCACATGACCGTACCCGGTCACGATTCGTTCGACGCACGCGACGCCTTCCTCCTCCGCCTTGTGCGCCAACATCGGTCCGCGAATCACGTCGCCAATCGCATAGATGCCCTTGGCTGAAGTTTCAAAATGTTCCCCGACCGGTATGCGACCTTTCGGGTCGAGTTGGATTCCGACGCTTTCCAAGCCGAGTTTCTCCGTGTTCGGCACGCGCCCGACGGCGAGCAGCACGCGGTCGCATGTGACCGGCTCACTACCTTCGCATTCGACAACGCATTCGTTGCCGACCACGCGCGCGGACTTCACCTGGCAGCCCAACCGAAACGTCAGGCCCTGCTTCTTGAAAGTCTTGAGCGCCTCATCTGCCAATTCATCGTCCATCCCCGGCAGGATGCGCGGCAGATATTCCAACACTGTCACCTGCGCGCCGAGCCGCCGCCATACCGAACCGAGTTCCAACCCGATGTAACCGGCCCCGATCACTACGAGATGTTTCGGGACGGTAGCGTAAGCCAACGCCTCCGTGCTCGTCCCGATCCGGTCACCATTCAACTCGACACCCGGTAACTGCGCCGACTTGCTGCCGGTCGCGATAATGATGTGCTTCGCGGAAATCTCCGTGTCGCCAACTTTCACCTTACCGGGGCCGGTAATGTGGCCATGCCCGGTATAGCGCGTGACCTTGTTCTTGCGGAAGAGTCCATCGATTCCCTTGGTGAGCGTCTTTACCACCTCATCTTTGCGCTGCAACATCACCGGCAAATCCAGCTCCACCCCGGCCACCTTCACGCCATGCGCCGCGAGCGCGTGCTTCGCCTCCGCATACCGCTCGCTGGATTCGAGCAACGCCTTCGATGGAATACACCCCACCCGCAAACAAGTCCCGCCAAGCGGCGCCTCCTTCTCCACACACGCCACGTTCAAGCCGAGTTGCGCCGCCCGAATCGCCGCCACGTAACCACCGGGACCAGCACCAATCACCACCAAATCATGTT
>CAZJCX010000107.1:1692-1946 GCA_964544425.1 uncultured Verrucomicrobiota bacterium | reverse complement strand
CAACATCAGGGACGGGTTTTCGAGGCATTCTTTGACGCGTTTGAGGAAGGTCACGGCTTCGCGGCCGTCAACCAGCCGGTGGTCATAGGTCAGCGCCACGTACATCATCGGGCGGATGACGACCTGACCGGCGCGCGCGACGGGGCGGTCTTGGATGGCGTGCATCCCGAGGATGCCAGATTGGGGCGGGTTGAGAATTGGCGTGGAAAGCATCGAACCGAAGATGCCGCCATTGGTGATCGTGAACGTGCCGC
>CAZJCX010000107.1:0-1656 GCA_964544425.1 uncultured Verrucomicrobiota bacterium | reverse complement strand
TTTGGCGCGCGTCCCGAAATCGGCGATGCCTTTTTCCACCTCGGCGAAGCTGAGCCGTTCGGCGTTGCGAATCACCGGGACGACCAAACCTTTGCCGCCGCCGACGGCGATGCCGATGTCATAGTAATTCCGGTAAATGATGTCCGTGCCGCGGATCTCGGCGTTGATTTGCGGAACTTGGCGGGCTGCGTCAATCACCGCTTTTACAAAGAACGACATGAAACCGAGTTTGATGCCGTACTTGGCGGTGAACTGTTCCTGATACTGCTGCCGCAACGCCATGACCGGGGCCATGTCCACTTCGTTGAAAGTCGTCAGCGACGCCGTGGTGTGTTGCGCCTGCACCAGCCGCTCGGCGATCTTCCGCCGCAACAAGGTCATCGGCACAACCTCTTCGGCGCGGCCGGCGAGTGGGATAACGGGTGTGGTGGCGCCCGTCCCGGGCGCAGGGCTGACGAGCTGGCTCACCGGCTTCGCCGCCGGGACGGCGGCCTCTACATCTTCTTTTAGGATTCGCCCGCCGGGGCCGGTGGGCTTCACCGTTTTCAGGTCCACACCGGTTTCGGCAGCGGCGCGGGCGGCTGCCGGCATGACGCGCGGCATGTCGGGGGCAGCGGGTTTCGTGACCGGCTTCGTTTCCGCAACCTCGCCTTCTTCCATGTAGCCGATCACTTCGCCGACGCGCGCTTTGTCGCCCTTCTTTTTCAGCACCTTCGTCACCTTGCCCCCGACCGGCGCGGGAATCTCGACGGTGGCTTTCTCAGACTCGATGACGACGATGTTTTCGTCCTTGCGCACTGACGCGCCCTCGGCTTTCAGCCACTCGCCGATTTCGACCTCCGTGATGGACTCGCCCACCGCCGGGATTTTTAGTTCAACTGACATTGACGCGATCCTTTCTAGCGCTGCTTCGTTCCGGAAATGGTTTCGGTGCGCGAACGCGGCCCGTGATCTTCGGCGAACGCGCTGACCAACAATCGTTCCTGCTCGATTCGGTGGGCTTTCGCCGAGCCGGTCGCGGGGCTGGATGATTCCGGCCGCGCCAGACCCGTCAGCGGAAAGCGATCGAACAGCGCCATGCTGCACGTGACACGCAAGAAGCGCCACGCGCCCATGTTCTCCGGTTCCTCCTGCACCCAGATCACATTCGTCCCCTCCGCGTAACCGGCCAGGGCCGCTTCGAGTTCCTTCGCGGGGAACGGGTACAACTGTTCCAGCCGGACAATCGCCACGTCGGACAGTTTCATTTCCTCCCGGCGCGCGAGCAAATCGTAGTAGAGCTTGCCGGAGCACAGCAACACCCGCCGCGCCGCGCGCGTCACCACCGGATCAGGAATCACGCGCTGAAACCGGCCGGTTGCCAGTTCGTCGAGCGCGGACACGGCGCGCGGATGGCGCAGCATGCTTTTCGGCGTGAACACGACGAGCGGTTTCCGCCACGGCCGCACGGCTTGCCGGCGCAGGACGTGGAACAACTGCGCGGGGGTGGTCGGCTGGACGACTTGGATGTTGTCTTCCGCGCACAATGCCAGAAATCGTTCCATCCGCGCGCTGGAATGTTCCGGGCCCTGCCCCTCAAACCCATGCGGCAACAGCATGACCAGCCCGCTCAAACGCCGCCACTTGTCCTCGGCGCTGACGATGAACTGGTCAATG
>CAZJCX010000106.1:6201-11116 GCA_964544425.1 uncultured Verrucomicrobiota bacterium | reverse complement strand
GACCTCATGAAGATTGAAATCAAAAATCTGACCAAACAATTTGGCAAATTCACGGCGCTCAACGACATCAACCTCGATATCCGCTCCGGCGAATTGCTCGCGCTGCTCGGGCCCTCCGGCTGCGGCAAAACGACGCTGCTGCGGATTTTATCCGGTCTCGAGTTTGCCGATACCGGCCACATCCTCTTCGACGGCGAGGACGCGACCACGCAAAGCGTGCGGGCGCGCAAAGTAGGGTTTGTCTTTCAGCATTACGCGTTGTTCCGGCACATGACCGTGTTCGAGAATGTGGCGTTTGGCCTGCGCGTCCGTCGCACCGGCCGCCCATCGCGGCGCGACATCCGCAACCGTGTGGACGAACTGCTGGCGTTGGTCAAACTCGACAATCTCGCGGGCCGGTATCCCACGCAACTGTCCGGCGGCCAACGGCAGCGCGTGGCGCTCGCCCGCGCGTTGGCGGTCGAGCCGCGCGTGTTGCTGCTCGACGAGCCGTTCGGCGCGCTGGACGCCAAGGTCCGGCAGGAATTGCGCCGCTGGTTGCGCCGGTTGCACGACGAAGTTCATATCACCAGCGTCTTCGTGACCCACGATCAGGAAGAGGCGTTGGAAGTGGCCGACCGGATCGTCGTGATGAACAAGGGCCGGGTGGAGCAGGTCGGCACGCCGGCCGAGGTGTATCACCACGCCGCGTCGCCATTCGTCTGCGATTTTCTCGGCAACGTGAACTTGTTCCAGTGCAAGATCCATTACGGGCAGGCCTACGTGCATGACGTACCGTTCGAGTTGCACGAAGCGCCGCCGCCCGACGCGCAGGAAGCGTTCGTCTATGTCCGGCCGCACCAACTCGACATCGTCCGCGAGGCCACCGGCTCCAATGCGCTGGCGGCCAGCACCAAGCTGATCAACGCTGCCGGGCCGCATGTAAAAGTGGAACTGACCACGGAATGGGGCCAGACCGTGACGGCCGACCTTTCGCATGAGCGGTTTCGCTCCCTTAAACTCGGTGTGGGCCAGACCGTGTTCCTGACGACGAAGGAGATGAAGGTCTTTCACCCCGCGCAGGCTGACATGGTGTAGTCCGCCACGTGCCCCCACACGAAAGATTTGCAAAACTCTAGCGTCCCGCTAGACTTCGCGTGCGATGAAACTTTCCAAGCGCGGCGAGTACGGGTTGCGGGCGATGATCAACATCGGGATTGCCCAGGAGTTGGGCCGGGAATTGATCCCGATCCGGGAGCTGTCCGAGAAGGAGAACATCCCGATCAAGTTTCTCGAAGCCATCCTCTTGGAATTGAAGGAGGCGGGGTACCTCGACAGCAAGCGGGGCGTGACGGGCGGCTATTTCCTCGCCAAGCCGATGAGCAAAATCAAGATCGGCGACGTGGTGCGAAAGATGGAGGGGCCGCTGGCGCCCATTCGGTGCGCCAGCGTGACCGCTTACGAGAAATGTTCCTGCCCGGACGAGGCGCATTGCGGGCTGCGGTTGTTGATGGTGGACGTGCGCAACGCCATCGCCAACATCCTCGACAAATACACTTTGGCCGACACGGTCGAGGTGACGTTGCGGAAACTGCGCCGCGACAAAGTTCCCCTCCCTTTCTTGGAGGAAACCTGATGCGACGCTGGTTCCTGCTGCTGGCGCTGGCGACGACCGGCTGCGTTCAGGCCGAGCCGACTGTCGTGCGCGTCGGCCATTTCCCGAACATCACGCACGCGCAAGGCGTCATCGCGCACGGCCTCTCGCGGGCCGGGAAAGGCTGGTTCGAGGAACGGCTCGGCCCGGACGTGAAGATCGAGTGGTTTGTGTACAACGCCGGCCCGACGGCGATGGAGGCGATTTTCACGCGGGCGCTCGACATCACGTACGTCGGCCCCAACCCGGCCATCAATGCCCACCTCAAATCGCGCGGCGACGAAATCCGCATCGTGGCCGGCGCGTGCAGCGGCGGCGCGGCACTGGTCGTGCAAGGGGACGACCGGATCAAAACGGACGCCGATTTCAAGGCCAAGAAGATCGCCACGCCGCAACTCGGCAACACGCAAGATGTCGCGGCGCGGGCGTGGCTGCAATCAAAGGGATTGCGGGTCACGATGACGGGCGGCGATGTGCTCGTCATTCCGACCGCCAACCCCGACCAGCTCGCGCTGTTCCAGAAAGGCGATCTCGACGCGGTGTGGACGGTCGAGCCGTGGGTCACGCGGTTGCAACAGGAAGCCGGCGGGAAAATCTATCTCGACGAAGGCACGCTCTGGCCGCAAGGCCGGTATGTCACAACGCACCTCGTCAGCAGCGTGAAGTTCCTCGCCGAACAACCGGTGCTGCTCAAGAAATGGATCGCCGCCCATGTGGAGCTGACCGAGTGGATCAACGCCAACCCGGTCGAGGCCAAGCGCATCTTCAACGATGAGATTAAGACGCTCACCACGCGCGCGCTGCCCCCGGTCGTGCTGGACGCCGCGTGGCCGCGACTGCATCTCACGTACGATCCGGTCGGTGCCTCGCTCCTCAAATCACCATCGAGGCCGGCCCGCGGCGGAACGACGGCACCCGGCGGACGACCCGCGGAGGACGCCCACCGGATTGGTTTCCTCAAGACGAAACCGGACTTGTCCCGCATCTATGACCTGCGCTTACTGAGCGAGGTCTTACAGGAGAAAGGCCTGCCGGCCATCCCATGACGACCGTGATCGAAGAACTACGCAACGTCGCGCCGGAGAAACTGGCGGTGGAGGGCGTGTCGAAAACGTTTCGGACGCAGCGCGGTAGCGTGCACGCCCTCGACAACGTTGCGCTCAACGTGCGCGAAGGAGAGTTTGTCTGTTTGGTCGGGCCGAGCGGTTGCGGCAAGTCCACCTTGCTGAGCATCATTGCCGGACTGGAATCTCCCGATGGCGGTCACGTGCTCGCCGATGGCAAGCCCGTGACCGGCCCCGGGCGCGAACGGATGGTGATGTTCCAGGAATCCGCTTTGTTTCCGTGGCTCGACGTGCTCGACAACGTCCTGTTCGGCCTGAAACTCAAACCAAACCTGACGGGCAAGGAACGGCGGGAGGTCGCGCAGTTCTATCTCCAACTCGTCGGCTTGGAGAAATTCATTCACGCCAACATTCACGAGTTGTCCGGGGGAATGAAACAGCGCGTCGCCCTCGCCCGCGCGCTCGCGCCGAACCCGCGCGTGCTGTTGATGGACGAGCCGTTCGCCGCGCTCGATGCGTTGACCCGTGAACAACTCTACGGCGACATCCAGCGCATCTGGGCGGAGCGCAAAAAGACGATTGTCTTTGTGACGCACAACGTCCGCGAAGCGGCCTGTCTCGGTGACCGAGTAGTGCTGTTCTCACCGCATCCCGGTCGGATTCAGGAACAGTTTCAGATCACCCTCCCCCGCCCGCGCGACATCAACAGCGTGGATCTGGCCAAGTACTCCACCGAAATCACGCGCGCCTTGAAGCGCCACATGAAACCCGAGGTGGCGGAATGAAACGGTGGCTGATCGCCATCTTGTTTTTCGTCGCGCTCGTGGGCGTCTGGGAATACCTCGTTCGCCGCGGCATCTGGTCGCCCGTGCTGGTGCCCTCCCCACTGGATGTCGGCCGGTACTTCCTCACCTCGATTCAGGACCAAACCCTGCTGGAATCGAGCTACGTCACGCTCAAACGCCTTGTCCTCGGTTATGTCGTCAGTCTCGTCATCGGCTTGCCGCTCGGATTGCTCAATGCCCGGTTCAAGTTCTGCGAGGACACTCTCGGCGTGCTGGCGCTCGGCCTGCAGACCTTGCCCAGCGTCTGCTGGGCGCCGCTGGCGCTGCTGTGGTTTGGCCAGACGGAAACCGCCATGTTCTTCATCGTCATCATGGGTTCCCTCTGGTCGGTCACGTTGGCGACCGATGCCGGGGTGCGCAGCGTCCCGCCCATTTATGCGCGCGCGGCGCGGACGATGGGCTCACGCGGATTGCACACGTGGCTGAAAGTCATCATGCCCGCGTCGCTGCCATTCATCGTCAGCGGGATGAAACAAGGCTGGGCGTTCGCCTGGCGCTCGCTGATGGCGGCGGAGATTTACGTCACGATCCTGACCGGCTTCGGCCTCGGCCACCTGCTCCATTATGGCCGGGAACTGCACGCGATGGACGCCGTCATCGGCATCATGATCGTCATCATCGTCATCGGCCTGTTGGCCGATAAAATCTTCTTCTCACCCGTCGAGCGGTTCCTGCACCGCCGCTGGGGTACGGCGCGCAGTTAAGCGATCCGCACCGCGCCGTAGCCGACCCTCGAGCTGTCATCGCCCGTCACGGCGCCGCTCGTGCGGTAATCCAGCAACTCAGCGTGCCGGGCGCCGAGCCGTTTCGCGGCGCGGATGACGATGAACGCGGGCGCGACGCCGCACATGCTCACTTCGACTTCGCGCACTCGCTGGAGCAGGCCGTCCTCATCCAACTGCGTGATGGCATCCAGCACCAAGTGGTCTTTGATCCGGTTGGTCTCCTGATCTTCGTAATGATTCAGGTCGCTGGACGCCACGAGCAACACGGGCTGGCCATACTCGCGAATCGTCTGCGCCAGCGCGTCGGCCACTTGCCGCAATTCCGCCGCGTTACCGGGCCACGGTCCGCCAATCAACAGCGGCACAATCCGCACCCCGGGATTGCGCCGCAACAAGAACGGCAGTTGCACTTCCAGGGAATGTTCCCGGCGGTGCGCCTGGCAGTCTTCCGCCAGCAACTCGCAATCGTCCAACATACCCGCCGCCAACGGTTCGGCAATCGGCACGTCCCCCACCGGCGTCCGCCACGTCCCGACATCGTAAAGGGCGTACTCGCTGCCGAGTCCGTGATGGTTGGGTCCGATTAGAATCACCCGGTCCGGTATCTCCACCGCGCCGAACGCAATGCCCGCCGTCCGCCCCGAATAC
>CAZJCX010000106.1:5318-6166 GCA_964544425.1 uncultured Verrucomicrobiota bacterium | reverse complement strand
GAACCACCAACGCCCTCGCCGCGCGCGGCGCAGCAGACGCGGGGAGCAACGCGTCAAGTTCCGCGTTCGCTTCGTCGGCGTCCGCGGGATAAAACTGACCCGCCACTGCCGGGCTGCGCGTCATGGGTCGTTTATAGACCGCACGCGGGACGAAGCAATGCCGGAATTTTTCATTCCGCCGCGCGCCGGTATCGCCTACCATGCGGCCATGAATGAAACGCGCCTGACCGCCCTGCTCCATGACGTCCGCGCCGGCAAGCTGACGGTGCCGGCCGCGACCCGCCGGCTCAAATCGTTGGCCACGCACGATCTGGACTTTGCCAAAGTGGACGGTCATCGCGCCTTGCGCAAAGGGTTTCCCGAAGTGATCTACGCCGACGGCAAAACGCCGCCGCAAGTGGTCGCCATTGCCAAGCGCATCCTGCAACACAACCACAACCTGCTCGCCACGCGCGCCAGCCCCGAAACCTACCGAGCCGTTAAACGCGCTTTTCCCAAAGCCCGCTACCACGCAGCGGCGCGCGCCATCACGGTCACCATCCGTCCGCTCCCGAAGCGGGCCGGCACCATCGCCGTATTATGTGCGGGGACAACGGATATTCCGGTTGCCGACGAAGCGGCGCTGACGGCTGACATCATGGGCAATCGCGTGAAAAAGTTTTACGACGTGGGCGTGGCCGGTCTCCACCGGCTATTGGCGCTCAACGAGGAATTGCTCGATGCCAACGTCCTGATCGTGTGCGCGGGGATGGAAGGCGCGTTGCCGAGCGTCGTGGGCGGTCTCGTGGACAAGCCGGTGATCGCGGTTCCGACGAGCGTCGGCTACGGCGCGAGTTTCGGCGGCATCG
>CAZJCX010000106.1:0-5231 GCA_964544425.1 uncultured Verrucomicrobiota bacterium | reverse complement strand
TATGCCGCCAGCTTGATGAACGCGCTGGCCCGGCGGTAAGCTGTCGCCGCGCTTGCCAAGCGCGGCGACAACCCCACGCTCAACTTGGCACGACTCGATTACCTGCTATTGTCCTGCCCATGACACGAGGTTGGCAGTTCGCGGGCATCCTGCTGTTGGCGTTGGCAGGCTGCGGAGAGCAGAAACAACTGGCCGCACGACCGGCGGGATCGCCGTACGTCGTGGAAGTGATCACGGTCACGCCGCAGCCGTTTCGGGAGACACTATTCGCGACCGGCTCGTTGCTGGCGAAGGAATCCGTCGAGCTGCCGGCGCAACGGGCGGGCGTGGTGAAAGAGATCCGATTTGAAGAAGGCCAGCCAGTCGAGGCGGGCGCGGTGCTGGTGGTGCTCGACGATGCGGAATTGCAGGCGCAGTTGCGCCGCGCGGAGGCGCAGTTGGAAATCGCGTCTATCTCCGAGAAGCGGAACCGGCAGTTGCTCGAAGCCGGTACGCTCGTGACGGCGGCCGAGTACGACGCAAGCCGCGCGGGGCTGGACGTGGCGCGCGCGGAGGTGGAGTTGATTCGCGCCCAAGTCGAGCGCACCCGGATCGTCGCGCCGTTTGCCGGCATCGCCGGGCTGCGGCGGGTGAGCGTGGGGGCCTACCTGACACCCGGAACGCCCGTGGCGGGATTGCAGGACGTGAGCGAGTTGAAGCTGGATTTTGCGCTGCCAGAGCGATACCTGCCGTATTTGCGGGTGGGGCAGCCGGTGACATTTCACGTGGCGGGACACAGTGCCGCGCTGCCGGCCACCATTTACGCCATCGAACCGCAAATCGAGGTTTCTTCGCGGTCGCTGCAGGTGCGCGCCCTCGCGCCGAACGCCAAGCCGCGCTTGTTTCCGGGTTCGTTTGCGGAGGTGCGGGTGGCGTTGGACGACATACCGGATGCGATCTTGATCCCGCCGATTGCGTTGGTCCCCGGGTTGAAGGAACAGCGCGTGTACGTTCACAAGGCCGGTAAAGTAGAGGTCCGCACGGTCCGCGTCGGTCTGCGCACGGCGAATTCGCTTCAGATTGTGGAGGGACTGTCAGCCGGCGACGACGTGATCGTGACCGGCATCCTGCAACTGCGGCCCGGCATGACCGTGCAGGCGCGACCGGCGAAGTCATGACGATCTACGATCTGAGCATCCGCCGCCCGGTGCTGGCGACCGTCATGTCGCTGGTGATCATCATTTTTGGCGTTGTCAGTTATCAGCGGCTGGGCATCCGGGAATTTCCGGCGGTCGATCCGCCGATCATCAGCGTCTCAACAAGTTATCCGGGCGCGGCGGCGCCCGTCATCGAATCACAGATCACCGAGCCGCTGGAAGAAAGCATCAACGCCGTCGCTGGCATCCGCACGTTGACATCGGTCAGCCGCGAAGGGCGCAGCACGATCACCGTCGAATTTCAGCTCGGCGAGGATTTGGAACGCGCCGCCAACGATGTCCGCGACAAGGTCGCCCAAGCGCAAGGCAGTCTGCCGCCCGACGCCGACCCGCCCTCCGTGTCCAAGGCCGATGCCGACCGGCAGCCGGTCGCGTTCATCTCGGTGTACAGCCCGGCGCGCGATCTGTTGGAGTTGTCGGAGATCGCCGACCGGCGCTTCAAGGCGGTCTTGCAGACGATTGATGGCGTGGCGGAGGTGGATATTTGGGGCGAGAAACGGTACGCGATGCGCATCTGGCTCGACCGCGACAAGCTTGCGGCCCATCAGTTGACCCCCGTGGATGTGCGCGACGCGTTGAACCGCGAGAATGTCGAGCTGCCATCGGGCCGGATTGATGGCCGGCAAGTGGAACTAACCGTGCGCGCCGCCACCCGGTACACCACGGCCGAAGAATTCAACAACGTCGTCATCCGCGAAAGCGCCAGCGGTCCGGTGCGTTTGAAGGATGTCGGCCAAGCCGTGCTGGGGGCGGAAAATCTGCGGAGCATGATGAAGCGCGACGGTGTGCCTGCCGTCGGCGTGGTGTTGCGCCCGCAGCCCGGCGCGAACCAGATCGCCATCGCCGATGAGATGTACCGGCGCCTGGAAATCATCCGCAAGGATCTGCCGCCCGACATTGAGGCGACCGTCGGCTTCGACACATCGCAGTACGTGCGCGCCTCCATCCACGAAGTGCGCGAGACGATCTTGGTGGCGGTGGTCCTGGTCGTCGGCGTGATATTTCTCTTTTTGCGGACTCTGCGCTCCACGTTTGTCCCGACCATCGTCATTCCCATCACACTGATCGGCGGCTTTTTCATCATGGACATCGCAGGCTACAGCATCAACGTGCTGACCCTGTTGGCGCTGGTGCTCCCCGTCGGCCTGGTGGTGGACGACGCGATCATCGTGCTGGAAAATATTTACCGGAAAATCGAGGGAGGCCTTTCGGCACGCGACGCCGGTGTGGAAGGCACGAAAGAAGTGTTCCTGGCGGTGTTGGCGACCACGGCGGCGTTGGTCGCGGTGTTCTTGCCGATTCTGTTTTTAGGCGGGATGATCGGCGAATTCTTCCGCGAGTTTGCCGTCGTGCTGGCCGGCACGGTGATTATTTCCGCGTTCGTGGCGGTGACGCTGACGCCGATGCTTTGCTCGCGCATCTTGCACGCGCATCAACACTCCCGCTTTTATGAGCGCACCGAGCCCGTCTTCACCAAACTGACGGACGGGTACCGGACGGTGTTGACGAAGTTCCTCGCGGCGCGCTGGCTGGCGTTTCCCGTTCTCGGACTGACCGCCGCGGGCGCGTGGTTTTGTTTCGAACAACTCGACAGCGAACTGGCGCCGCTCGAGGATCGCGGCCGGTTGCGCGTCGTGGCCACCGCGCCCGAGGGCGCCAGTTTCGATTACATGCTCGCCTACATGGATGAATTGACGGAGCGCGTCACCGCCGAAACCCCCGAGGCCAACGTCATCATCTCGCTGACCGCACCCGGCATGGGCGCGGCGGGCGCGGTGAATTCCGGTTTCGTGCGCCTGTTCATGGTGGACCGCAACCAGCGCGAACGCAGCCAATCGCAGATTGCCGGTGATATTCTGAACCTGTCCCGCTCCCAGACCGGCGCGCGTGTGGTGGTGGTGGAAGACCCGACGATCTCCCTTGGCGGCGGCGGTCCGTCGCGGTTGCCGGTGCAATTTGTCATCCAAGCGCAGAACTTCGAGAAGTTGCGGGCGGCCTTGCCGGAGTTTGTGCGGCGAGCCGAGACCAACGCGGCCTTTTCGCGAGTGGATGTGGACTTAAAGTTCAACAAACCCGAATTGCGGGTGGACATCCTGCGCGAGCGCGCCCAGTCGCTGGGCGTCTCCGCGCGCGACATCGGTGACACGCTGAATCTCGCGCTGGCGGAACAACGTTTCGGCTACTTCCTCCGCGATGGCAAACAGTATTACGTGATTGGCGCGCTGGTCCGCGAGCAACGCGAGGACAATCTCGAATTGCGCGCATTGACCGTCCCCAGTCGCAGCGGGTCGCCGATTCGGCTCGATAACGTGGTCACACTCACCGAACAGGTCAGCCCACCGCAACTGCTGCGCTTCAACCGCTACAACGCCGCCACGGTGTCGGCCTCGCTGAACGCCGGCCATTCGCTCAGTCGCGGCGTGGAGGCAATGGAAGAAATCGCCGCGGAGGTGCTCGACGAGACATTTGAGACGGACTTGGCCGGTGAATCGCGGGATCTACGCGAAACCGGCGCGGGCACGCTCTTTGCCTTCTTGCTTGCGCTGGTGCTGATTTATCTGGTGCTGGCGGCGCAATTCGAGAGCTACCGGGATCCGTTCGTGATCTTGCTCACGGTTCCGCTCGCGCTCGTCGGCGCGGTCGCCTCGCTTTGGGCGACCGGCCAAACGCTGAACATCTTCAGCCAGATCGGGATGATCATGCTGATCGGGTTGGTGACCAAAAACGGCATCCTCATCGTCGAATTCGCCAACCAGCAACGCGAACTCGGTCTCGCCCCGCTCGAGGCCGTGCGCGAAGCAGCGGTGATCCGCTTGCGGCCGGTCCTGATGACGGCGATTTCGACGATTTTAGGGATTCTTCCAATCGCGCTGGCGCTCGGCACCGGTTCCGAAAGCCGCCGGTCCATGGGGATTGCCGTCGTGGGCGGGATGACAATCGGCACCGTGCTGACACTGCTCGTCATTCCAGCGGTGTACACCTACGTGGCCACGCGCCGATTTCATCGCGGCGACCTGCCCGGTCACTGATTCTGCACGGCGACCAACTCCAATTCCCCGTTGCGAAACTGAAGTCGCTCACCCGTCCGCCGCTGTAGCAACGCCTGCGCGAGCGGCGTGCGCCAACTGATTTTACCCACGCCCGGATCGGCCTCTTCGGGCATCACGATCTGGTAGCGGCTCTCGCCTTCCGCGTCCCGCACGACCACGACGCTGCCCAACCGGACCTGATCCGGCGACCCCTCGCGTGCGGGTGTCACAATCTCCCCGGTCGAGACCACTGGTTCCCGCCGACGCGGCAAAGGCAACTCCGGCGCGTCGTCCATTTCGCGGATGAAAGCACGGCTCATGTCGCATATCATTCCGCATGACACGAGCCGCGCGCAACTCTATATTCCGCCCGTGAAATCCTCGCTCGAACGCGCCCGATATGTGCGCGATCAGTTGCCGGCGGGCGGCTTGTTTGCGGGAACGACTTGGCGGGTGTCGCCGACGCCGTTTCCGTTGCCGACCAGCCTGGTCGCGGAACTGGAGGCGCTCGGCCCCCAACTATTCGCGTTCTACCGCGCGTGCAACTTGATGTACCGGCATAGCGTGGCGGGGGAGTTGCCGCAGTGGATCGCGGAGTGGCGGGATGCCGGGAAGCCGAAGGAACTTGTCGAACTCTCCCGGCGGGACCGCTTCAAAGCGCACGTTCCGCGCGTGATTCGGCCGGATGTGATTCTGACGAACGAGCATTTCTGCATCACGGAACTCGACAGCGTGCCGGGCGGGATCGGGCTGACCGGGTGGTTGGGAAAAACGTACGGCGAGTTGGGCGACGAGGTTGTCGGTGGCGCGACCGGGATGATGGAGGGGTTCGATGCGGCGTTTGAGAAGCCGGTGGCGGTCGTCGTGTCGGACGAAGCGGCAACCTACCGGCCGGAGATGGAATGGCTTGGCCGGCAGTGCGATTTCCGCATCATGCGGCCGGAGGAAATCAGCGGCGCGGGCGTCTCGCCTGCGCGTTCACTACGGATGGACAACCGGGACGGTT
>CAZJCX010000105.1:8467-11163 GCA_964544425.1 uncultured Verrucomicrobiota bacterium | reverse complement strand
ACCGACGACCGTACTTAGCCGGGTTTTCTTGCACTCTGTTGCCGGCGCGCCGGATGTCCAAGGCGCGCTCGCGAAGGTCGTCCAGCATTTGCAATTTCTCGGTCAACGGACGTTGGGCGAGTTTTTGGCGCAGGGCGCGTTTGCCGGCGAGGATACGTTCCCAGTTAACCTTCATGGCGATTCCTGCGGGAACTGTCGCTCAAATTGCTGCCAGCGGTCAAGTAGGTCGTGGCGGGTGAGGACGGCTTGAAATCGGTTGGCGGCGACGGCGGTTTTTGTCGAAGCAATAGGGTGGCTTGATGCGGATCGTGTTCGCGGCCATGCCGCCACTTTGCGGACGCACGGGACGACTGAAACTGTTACCGCGTTTTTGACTTGCAGCGCGTCCTTGCCTGTCCTAGCCTCACTCCAGTTCTTTATATCGCGTCGGCGCAGGGAAGGCCGTGAAAATCGGCCACAGTGGCGCTGCTGTAACCGGCTACGAAACCTCAATAACCACTCTAACGGGGAAGGTGAGGCGGTAGGCTTGAAGCCGGAAGTCAGAATAACGGCCGACGCGCAACAACCGAAACAACCTTCGAACCAAAGGAGATCGTCATGTTCCGTCGCACGTGTTCTCTCTTGGTCGTGGCGCTCGCCACGACCTTTGTCGTTTCGCCCGCCCGCGCAAGTTGGACGGAATTCAGCCTGCCCAACTTGGTCAGCCCCTTTTCGCCCACGGCCATGGGGTTCCTGCCCGATGGCCGGTACGTTTATGCCAACCAGGGCGCGTATTACCGGCAGGACGCGTTTGGCGCCGCGAGCTACACCGCCTACACCAACGTCACGCCCGGCAACAACGCCGACCCATCGTTCATCGCCGTGTGGGACGCAACGCGGGCGCTGGCCGGTGGCGGCGGGTTTGGCGCGAGTGATCTGTACCGGTTCGATCCGTCCACCCTGAATGCTCCGTCCTTCGCGGCGCAGGGGCTGGCGTTGCAGAATTATTCCGGTGTTTTCCGCGACGCCACCACCCTCTACCTTGCCGGCAACAACGGCACGGGCAGCTCGCACGCCATTGGCTACGTGGATCTGGCGACCGACAGTTTCAAGGTCATCATTGATAACGTCTCGACGTACAGCAGCGACTTCGCGCGGGATGCCGCCGGTAACCTTTACGTCGGCGACAACGACGATGGCAAGGTGTACAAGTTTACCGCCGCACAGTTGGCACTCGCGATCGGCGGCAGCGCGCTGACGGTGGCGGATGGCCAGTTCGTTCATCAGTTCGGCAATGCGCTTGGATCGCTGGCGGTAGATGGACTCGGACGCATCTGGTCGGCCGGGTTTCTCCAGAACGGCATCCAGGTCTATGACCCCGGCACGGACGCGGAGACCACCATCATCCCCGGCTTGGACAACGCGAACTACAAAGTTTACGCTTTCACCGCCGACGGACAGGACTACGTCGGCTACTTCAACCAGGCGAATCCGTTCAGCGGCGACTCGGCGCAGTTCTTTGGCTACCAAGCCATCCCGGAGCCGGGCGCGTTTCTGCTCACGCTCATTGCGCTGTTCGGCTTAGCCGTCACGCATCGGCACCGGACGAAGTAACCGTGAACCGGTCGTTCCCACTGACGCTGGCGACGGCGTTGCTTGCGAGCAACGCCGCCGCCGGCCCGTTTGCCGACTACAACGGCGGCATCCTCTCCAACGACGTTCGCATCATTGGCTGGGCCACCGGCTGGCAGGATTACCTCCGGCCGAATCCCAACAGCGGCGGCTTCGCGCACAACAACGGCAACCTGACCGACACGATAGACAACTGCATTCTTGGCGCGCCGACCGACTTCACGCTCAACGGCACGACCAAACATTGCCTCGCCCTCGGGCGCGGCGCCTCGATCACCGTCACTTTCACCAATCCCATCCCCAACCAACCGGGCTGGAACTTCGCCGTCTTCAACAACGCCTTTCTCTCCGCCGACCCCGATCTCGCCGAACGCGGCGGCGGGACAAACTTTGTCTATTTCGGCGCCGGGACGAACCTCGTGCCGGTCACGCGCGGCTACAATTTCCTGTGGACCAAACCGGCCTTTGTGGATGTCTCGTCCGACGCGGTGAACTGGGCGCGCTACCCGGTCACCTACCTGAACACGGACGCGCTCTTCCAGCCGCTCGTCCCCGAAAGCCCCGACCATTGGCTCAGCCAAGATCCGACGATGATGGACGGCTTGGCCGGCAAGACCGCGCTGCAATACGGCACGCCGTTCGCCCTCGCCACGCTCACCAATCATCCCCACGTCGTCGCCGGCTTGGTGGACTTGGAAAACATCCGGTACCTCCGCCTCACCGACGTCATCGGCGACGGCAGTTACACCGATCAATTCGGCAACCCGATCTACTCGCCGTACTACGACGGCACGCAACTGCCGGCCCTCGTCCCGGCACCCGAAACTGCCACTGACGGATTTGTCCTCCGCGGCGTCGCCGTCCTCGCCCCGTCGCTCCCGACCATCACCGGGGTGCAGCACAGCCCGCCAAATTTCCTGATCCACGTCACCGGCCTCGTCAGCGGCGTCACCTACACCGTCCAGTCCCGCGCCGATCTCGTCACCGGCGCGTGGTCGAACGAAACCAGTTTCGTCGCCGCCCACCCGGCCGCCAGCCTGACCAACTACGTCACCGGCCTGACCGTAAAATTCTTTCGCATCGGA
>CAZJCX010000105.1:4987-8457 GCA_964544425.1 uncultured Verrucomicrobiota bacterium | reverse complement strand
CCCATGAAACGCCCCGCTGGCTTTTCCCTCATTGAGTTGCTCGTCGTCATCGGCATCATCGGTCTGCTGGCCGCCTTGCTCTTGCCGGCGTTGCAGCAGGCGCGCGGCGCGGCCCACGCCGTCGCCTGCCGCAGCAACCTCCGCCAACTCCACTTCGCCAACGCCACCTACAGCACCGACCACGGCCGGTTCGCCCCGGCGGCCTCGGATATCTTCGGCAACAACCTCAACCGGTGGTACGGGGCGCGCGTGAGCACCGGCGTCCCGTTCGATTCCCAGTCCGGTCCGCTCTCACCTTACCTCGGCTGGAGCCGCGCCATCCGCACCTGCGCCGCGATGAGCCGGTGGAAGTTTCTCCAAGACCCGGCCATCGCCTATGAAGCCGGCTGCGGCGGCTACGGCTACAATTCCATCGGCGTCGGCTCCCGCAGCTATCAACTTGGATACAGCGAGCCTGCGAGTCTGGTCGGATTGCGCCCTGAAGAAATCACACGCGCCGCCGATGCGGTCATGTTTGCCGACACCGCCTTTCCCTATTTCAGTGCCGGTCAGACCCACCTGATCGAGTATTCATTCGCTGAGCCAGACCGATACATCAACGCGGCCGGTGTCCTCTACGCCACTCCCACGCCCTCCATCCATTTCCGCCATCACAATCGCGCCAACGTCGTCTGGGCCGATGGTCATGCCACGCCTGAACAATTCACCCGCACCGACAGCGCTGCGTCCCGCAGATACCTCATCGGCTGGTTCGGCACCCAGACCGACAACTACGACTTCGCGCCGTTCTAAGCGCCGATCTTCGCTTTGATGCGGTCGGCGATTTCTTCGGCGAAGTGGGTGATTTGTTTTTGGTCGCGGCCTTCGATGAGGAGGCGGGCTTTTGGTTCGGTGCCGCTGTAGCGGAGAAAAATGCGCCCGGCATCGCCGAGTTTGGCTTCGACTTGCTTGACCATGGCTTGCACTTCCGGCAGCGTGGACCAGTCCGGTTTGCTCTTCACTTTCACATTCAGCACGACTTGCGGGAATTTGGTGCAGACCTTCTTCAGTTCGCTCAGCGGCCGGCCTTTGTCTTCCATGATGCGCAGGACTTGGAGCGCGCTGATGATGCCGTCGCCGGTCGTGGTGTAATCGCGGAAGATCATGTGACCGGACTGCTCGCCGCCCACGTTGTAATCTTTGCCGACCATCTCCTCGATGACATATCGGTCGCCGACTTGTGTGCGGACGACCTGTCCCCCGGCATTCTTCAACGTGTGGTCCAGACCGAGATTACTCATCACGGTGGCGACGAGCGTCTTCTTCGCGAGCGCGCCGCGCTGCAACCAGTCGAGGCTGGTGATGGCGAGCACATCGTCGCCGTCCACCAACTCGCCGTGTTCATCGCACAGCAACACCCGGTCGCCATCGCCGTCGTGCGAGATGCCGAGGTCGGCCCGGACGGCGCGCACCGCCTGACACATCACTTCGGGGTGCATGGAGCCGCAGCGCTGGTTGATGTTGGTGCCGTCGGGCGCGTTGTTGAACACGGTGATGTGCGCGCCCAGTTCGCGCAGGACACAGGGCGTGCTTTTGTAGGTCGCCCCATTCCCGACATCCACCACGATCCGCATTCCCTCCAGCGTCATCCCTTTCGGAAACGCCGCCTTCACAAACTCGACGTACCGGCCCAGCGCATCCTCAATGCGCACCGCCTTGCCAATCTCACCGGCGGTCGGCCGGATGCTTTCGATCTGGCCGCTGAACACCAGTTCCTCGATCTCCGCTTCAATCGCGTCGTCGAGTTTGTAGCCATCGTCGCGGAAAAATTTGATGCCGTTGTCCTCGAACGGATTGTGCGAGGCGGTGAGCACGATGCCGGCATCGGCCCGCAACGACCGCGTGATGTACGCCACGCCCGGCGTCGGCAACGGCCCGATCATCAACACATCCACGCCCATCGAAAGGATCCCGGACGCGATGGCATTCTCCAACATGTAGCCGGATAGCCGCGTATCCTTGCCGATGACGATTTTGTGGCGGCCACCCCCGCGCGCCACCGGCACGCGTTTGCGAAACACATGCGCCGCCGCGCGCCCCAGTTTGAGGGCTGTCTCGGCGGTGACCGGCTCCACGTTCGCAGTGCCGCGCACGCCATCCGTTCCAAAAATTTTTCGATCCGTTGTCATGTCATTCTCCTACGGCGTTTGCGGCTCGCGAATCCGCACGTCCACCTCCACCCAGCGGCGCGCGTTGGGCAGGTCCGTCAGCGCATCGAGCGCCAGCTCCACCCGTTCGCGGAACGAAGTCTGCCGGCCCGTCACATCAATCGGCAACGTCGGCACACCGGTCTGCTGCGCCAGTTTCGTGGCCGGACCGCGCACGACCACGCGCGCGGGGTGCAACACCATCCGCTCGATTTCATAGCCTGCCGGCAACGCGCCGGTCAACTGCGGCTCCACCGGCAGTTCCCGGTTCACCAACTCATCCACCACCACCGTGACCCGCGCGGGTTGCACGCTCACCGGTTGCACCCAGCGCGGCGCCAGCACCGCCGACGGGCCGAGCCGGTGCGTCTGCTCGCCGCGCCGGGAGTCCCGGCTCAAGTCCAACACCACCAACAAATCGTCCCGCTGCACCTGCCGCACGTCGTTGCGCGTGCCGCGCACCTCCACGTCCACCAGGCTCGCACTCTGGTCGAGCACCAACACCCCGGCCCCTGTCCGAACCTCCACCGGCACGCCGGAGACGACGCGCCGGTCGTTGGTGATATTGCTGACGGCGAACCACGTCACGGTCGCGATCACCAGTGCCGTCAACTTCAACCGCCGGTTGATCTGCCACCACTTCATTTGGGAGGTTCCTCGGTTTTTTCGCCGCTGCGCGGCAGCATCACCGCGTCCACCCCGCGCCGCAACCACTCGCGGAGCCAGTGCATCCGCTGGGGCGGCGGCATCAAATGCGTCACCAACAACGACCGCAACCCGGCGGCGTCCAGCCCACCGGTAAGTTGCCCGCGGAGCGCGATGGAAATGTCGCCGGTCTCCTCGCTGATGACCACGACGAGCGCGTCGGTTTCCTCGGTCAAGCCGAGGGCGGCCCGGTGGCGCATCCCCAAAGTGGCGCTCAGCCCGTCGCGTTGCGTGAGCGGGAACACACAGCCGGCCGCCACCACCCGGTCGCCGCGCAACACCACGCCGCCGTCGTGCAGCGGTGTATTCGGATGAAAAATCGTCTCCAACAATTCCGCCGAGGCCTGGGCGTCCAGATGCACGCCCGATTCCGCCACGCCGCGAAATCCAATCTCCCGTTCCACGGCCAGCAGGGCGCCGTTGCGCTCTTTGGCCAGCGCCGCCGCCGCGTCCACCAACACATCCACCAGTTCGCCGCGCTGCCGGGTGGTGCCGAAGAATTGCTGGCTGCCCAACTGCGCCAGCGCCCGCCGCAGTTCCGGCTGAAAAATCACCAACACCGCGATCGCCAGCAGCGCC
>CAZJCX010000105.1:0-4969 GCA_964544425.1 uncultured Verrucomicrobiota bacterium | reverse complement strand
GATCACTTCGAGCTGGAACACCTGCGTCACGCCGGCCACCACCAACAACGCCGTCACCAAGCCGGTCAACACCGCCGCGCCACGCGTACCGCGGAACAGCAGCAGCAGATAATAGTACACCGCCGTCAACAACCCGATCTCGATGACGGGCCGGTAATACGCTGTTATGATTTCGATGACTCGGACCATGTCTGTATCGCTTCCATCAACCGCACCGCATCGCGCGTCTCCGCCACATCATGCGCCCGCACGATCCGCGCCCCGCACGCGACGGCCCACGCCGCCACCGTCACCGAACCGGCCAAGCGCGCGCCCGGTTCGCGCTCCGTAATTTTTCCGATGAACGACTTGCGCGACGCGCCCACCAGCACCGGACATCCCAGCCCGGTCAACTCCCCCAATCGCGCCAGCAATTGTAAATTGTGTTCCACCGTCTTGCCAAACCCAATCCCCGGGTCAATCGCGATTTGCTCCCGCCCGATTCCCTGCGCCACCGCGAACTCGATCCGTTCTGCCAGAAATTCCCGGACCTCCCGCACCACATCCGCATACTGTGGATTCGACTGCATCGTCCGCGGCGTTCCCTGCATGTGCATCAACACCACCCCCGCCCCGTGCTCCCGCACCACCGCCGCCATCCGCGCATCATTCCGCAACGCCGATATATCGTTCACTACCCGCGCGCCCGCCGCCAGCGCCCGCTCGGCGACCGCCGATTTTGTCGTATCCACGGAGACAATCACCGGACGGTGGGAGCGGCCTGCCAGGCGCGACTCTGCCTCCGGCCGCGCCCGGAAGGGCGCTCCCACAATTTGTTCGACCACCGGCACCACGCGGCGAATCTCCTCCGCCTCGCCGACCGGCTCCGCGCCCGGCCGCGTGCTCTCGCCGCCCACATCTACAATGTCCGCGTCCATCGCCCGCGCCTGCGCCACCGCTCGCGTCACGTCAAAAAACTGGGCACCGTCCGAAAATGAGTCCGGCGTCACGTTCAGGATGCCCATCACCAACACGCGCTGCGTCTCCCACCGGAATGGTTCGCCCATACGCGGCAGTGTACGCCAACACCCTGGCAACTTCACGGCTGAAACTTTTGCCGAGGCCGACCATCCAAACGCCACCATGATCTTGATCACAGGCGCCACCGGCCAGATCGGCCGGGAACTCGTCCGACAACTCATTCCCAGCGGCACGCCGATTCGAGCCTTCGTCCGCAATCCCGCGCGCGCAGAACTGCCGACCGCGGTGGAACCCGTCGCCGGGGATTTCACCGAACCCACCACCTTTGTCCCCGCCCTGCGCGGCGTGGACCATGTGTTCCTCCTCCAGAATCCCAACCCGGCCATGACCGCGGAACAGTCTCAGTTCCTGACCGCGGCCCGCGCCGCCGGCGTCCAACACATCGTCAAACTTTCCGCCCTCGGCGCGCAGCCGAACACGAAAGCGCGCCTCGCCCGACTGCACGGCGAGACCGAGAAACAACTCGAACAATCCGGGATTGGCTGGACGCATCTGCGGCCCAGTTTCTTCATGCAGAACACGCTCCAGTTTGCCGCGACGATCGCGCGGGGCGGCAAGTTTTACGCGCCGACCGGCTCCGGTGCGATGGGTTTCGTGGACGTGCGGGATATTGCCGCCGTGGCCGCTGCGGCACTGACCCAACCGGGTCATCAAGGCAAGACATACACCCTGACCGGCCCCGCCGCGTTGAACCACGCGCAAGTAGCCGAATTCATCAGCGCCGCGCTCGGCAAGCCCGTCGAGTTCGTGGACATCACGGCGGAACAATTCAAGACCGGTGCCATTCAACAAGGCGTCCCCGAATGGCTGGCCGACGCGCTCAACGAGTTGTACGCCCTCGTCCGCGCCGGCTATACCGGCTTGGTCACCGACCACGTCGTCAAGGTGACCGGCCGCGCGCCGCGCTCGTTCGATGATTTCGCCCGGGAACACACCGCCGTGTTCCAGAAAGGAGCCGCATGACCACGCACTTGGTTTCAGAACTGGTGTCGGATGAATTATTGCTCGACGCCTATTCGCGCACGGTGACCGGCGTGGCGGAGAAAGTCAGCCCAGCCGTCGTTAAGATTGAGGTACGCCACGGGCGACGCGGCGGCGGGGGCGGGTCTGGCTTCATCATCAGCCGGGACGGATACCTTGTCACCAACAGCCACGTCGTCCATGACGCCGCGCAAATCGAAGTCGTTCTCACCGATGGCCGGCGGTACCCGGCGGAGTTGATCGGGGATGATCCCGACACCGACATCGCGGTTGTCCGTGTTGATGCGCCAGACCTCACGCCGGTGGTGCTCGGCGATTCGACCACGTTGAAGCCCGGCCAGGTCGTCGTCGCCATCGGGAATCCCTACGGTTTCCAAACCACCATCACCGCCGGGATTGTCAGCGCGCTGGGCCGCTCGATGCGGTCGCAGTCCGGCCGGCTCATTGATGGCGTCATTCAAACCGACGCCGCGCTCAATCCCGGCAATTCTGGCGGCCCGCTCGTCAATTCGCGGGGCGAAGTAATCGGCGTCAACACCGCCGTGATATTGCCGGCGCAGGGCATCTGCTTCGCCGTGCCGGTCAACACCGCGCAGCGGGTCATTGGCCTGCTGATCCGGGATGGCAAAGTCCGGCGCGGCTATCTCGGCCTGGCCGGGCAGAACATCGCGTTGCCGCGGCGGCTCGTCCGCCACCACAAACTGCCGGCCGCCAGCGCCGTGCTCGTGGTGTCCGTCGAACCCGACAGCCCGGCGCGAGATGCCGGGTTGCGGGAGGGTGACGTGCTGGTCGCCTTCAACGGCGACCCGATTCGCGACATCGACACCCTCCACCGGCTCCTCACCGCCACCGCCATCGGCGTGAAGGCGGAGCTGGCCATTGTGCGGCGGGCCGAAAAGCTCGCGGTCGCGATCACCCCCGAGGAATCGTTCCCGTGAAAACCGCCCTCATCACCGGCGCCAAACGCGGCCTCGGCGCCGAGACCGCCCGGCAACTCACCGCGCGCGGCTGGCGCGTCATCCGCACCGGCCGTGGCGGCGGGGATGGCTTGGTGGACTTGGACGTCACCGACGCAGCCAGTGTCGCCCGCGCGATCCGGCAGGTTGATCAGCTCGATGTGTTGATCAACAACGCGGCCTTCATCGCGGACGGCGATGAGAACATTTTGACCATCGCCCCGGACATCGTGGCGCGGACATTTCTCACCAACACGCTCGGCGCGCTGCGCGTCGCGCAGGCGTTCGTGCCGCTGCTGGCGAAGAGTTCGGCGGGACGGATTGTCAACGTCTCCAGCGGCGGCGGACAACTCAGCGAAATGGGCACCTGGGCCCCGGCCTACTGCATCTCCAAGACCGCGCTCAACGCCGTGACCTGTCAGTTGGCGGAGGCGTTGAAAGATAAAAACATCGCCGTGAACTCCGTCTGCCCCGGTTGGTGCCGGACCGAAATGGGCGGCCAAGCCGCGCCGCGTTCCGTCGAAGAAGGCGCTGCCGGTATCGTCTGGCTTGCGGCGGACGCCCCACAGGAAAAGACCGGTTTATTCTGGAGAGACCGTCAGGTCATCCCGTGGTGACCCGCTTGGTGGAACGCTAAGATGAACTACCGAGGCACGCGCGCCAGCGCGGGACTTGGTTAGCTCAATCGGATTGTTGGGCCTCATGCAGTCGTCCGGTACTCGTAATGCAACTCCGGCATCGCTGCCTTGATGCGACTCACTATCTCATCTCTCCGGCCAGAAGCCCACGCTGGAGTCTTAGAACTCCAATCTCCATCGCCGGGAAGGTAGATGACACGGCGAATCGGACCGCCAACCCGAATCTCCGCGTAGAAAACAATCTCACCCTTTCCGCGCTCGACATAAGCAAGCTCATCTCGCCCGACACATTTAATCATCCACGCTCGCATCACAAAACGGATATGGCGAAACGCGAACCATCCGATGACCCAGAGAATGGCAGCCGCAATCAGTATCGGTACGATGTGGTCAATCATCCTACGCCCAACAGTAGTAGTGGGACAAAGTCATCTGGCGAAAGACAAAGTGGGGTTTTGTAGATAAATGGTTTCGGCGGAGTTGGTTGAAGGTGTGGCTTGTAGGAATATCCAAGCCCACCAAGAGTCTTATTAGGCGTTGGCGGGGGCGGGGCCGATGCCGGGAGCGGGGATGACGGTGGTGTCGGTGCTGTCAGCCACTTTTGCCGGGGCGGCGGGGGGCGGTGGCGGGACGGGCCGGCGCGGCGGATTGGACATCTTCCCGGTCTCAATGATCTCGAGGATCTGGGGCGCGTCGAGCGTTTCGTATTCGAGCAACGCTTCGGCCAGCGCGATGAGTTTGTCTTTGTGAGTCTCGATCAGGGTGCGCGCCTGCGCGTAGCTGGCGTCAATGATGCGGCGGACTTCCTCGTCAATCTCGCGCGCGGTCTGTTCGCTGATCTCCCGGCCTTTGAACAGGTCGCGACCGAGGAACATGTGCTGTTCGTGGGAGCTGACGTTGACCATGCCGATCTTGGCGCTCATGCCCCATTCGGTGACCATCTTGCGGGCGATGCGGGTGGCTCGCATGATGTCACCGGCGGCACCGCTGGTGAAGTCGCCGAAGATGATTTCCTCGGCGATGCGGCCGCCCATGATGCCGGTGATCTGGTCGAGCAACTGGTTCTTGCTCTCGCTGTACTTGTCTTTCTCCGGCAGTGAAAACGTGGCACCGAGGTACATCCCGCGCGGGATGATGGTAACTTTGTGGAGCGGTTCGGTGTGCTTGCACTTGGTCATGACAAGCGCGTGACCGGCCTCGTGATACGCGGTGACTTTCTTGTCATGCTCGTCGAGTGCGCGGCTGCGGCGCTCGCGGCCCCAGCGGACTTTGTCGCGGGCCTCTTCGAGTTCTTCCATGCCGACGGCCTTTTTGTCGGAGCGCGCGGCGATGAGGGCGGCTTCGTTGATGAGGTTCGCGAGGTCAGCGCCGGAG
>CAZJCX010000104.1:8418-11293 GCA_964544425.1 uncultured Verrucomicrobiota bacterium | reverse complement strand
TCTGAATAAGTACACTCTTTCCCTACACGACGCTCTTCCGACTGGAGTTCAGACGTGTGCTCTTCCTGCCGCATTCGCGGCGGCCCAGTTGTACAACATGAGCCCGCCACGGCTGCGTGCCAGCAAACACGCGCGTCGCGAGAACCCGCGCTTCTCCGTCAATTCCCGATACAGGGCGGAATATGTCTCCCGACCGCCCGGGCTGCCGTAGGATTCGCCGACATCCACTCCGGCAATGGCAATTCCCGCGTCCCGGAACCGCTGGAACATCCACCGCTCATCCCCCCGCGGATATCCGGGAAGAAACGTCGGCGCATACCACACCCAAGGTCGCCCCTCCGCCGGTTTCTCCGGCAGTATCAGAAACGCCGGGCGGTTCTGAACCATGAAAATTTCTGCCGGGAACGGCAGCGCCTTAGCGGCGGCGGCGCTTTTGTCAGTGTTCATCTTCATAGTCGAATCTCCACCCCACGCGATACCGCTCAACGACGTCAACGTCACGCCCAGTAAACTCGTCAGTCGTCTCATGACTCCCGACCGATCACCACCGCCCCCGCCAACCCCGCCGCGCGGCCGGTAATTGTGGCGTCGCCTCCTTGCACGATGGCAAGCAGTTTGCCATGGAATGCCCGGCGATGATTCAATTTGTAATTGGTGGTATCCAGCGGATCGCCGTTTTCCAAACCAAGCAGGCGAGCGGCGCCGGTCACTTCAATCGTGATGGCAGGGTTCGCGTGCGGCACAAACCGGCCTTGCGCGTCCACGACATCCACCGTCACGTGCGCGATACCGGCGTCTCGCTCGCACGTCAACCGCAACGCTGCCGCCACGCCCGCCGTCTCGTGAACACATTGCGCCACCACTGCGTTGCCCCGGTATCCGACCGCGCTGAGCTTGCCCGGCTGATACGGCACGTCCCAACGCCATCCTTCCCCCAGCGATTTGCCATTCAGAAACAACTCCACCCGGTCACAGTTCGAGTAGCAGATGACCGGGATTGTTTTCCCTTCCAGCCCCGGCCACGTCCAGTGCGGCAGGATGTGAACCATCGGCGCGGTCGTCCACTGGCTCTGATAAAAGTAATACGCGTCCTTCGGGATACCGCACAGGTCAATGATGCCGAAGTTCCAACTCTTCGCCGGCCAGCCGTAGCATTCGCCGAGGTAATCGAACCCCGTCCACCGAAACTCGCCGCAGAAATATGGCAGCATCTTCGTCCGCCGCCACGAATCAAAGATCGACATCCGCACCACGGCGTTGCCGTACGACGACTGATAATGCTCATCGAACCCGGTAAAGACTTCCTCGTCGGTCAAATGCGGCACTGCGAGCCGTTCGACATTCGGATTCCGTTTCAGGTCGCGATACCACGAGCGTGTCCGGTAAACCCCGCGCGTCTGCAACGTATGCGGATGCTCCGTCGCCACCATCGGCATACCGGGATACTTCGCGTGATCCTTCTCGTAATCGAAACACCCGCCGCCGCCGCCGTTGTAACCGAACACATCCATCAAAGGTCCGTAACCCGCCGCCAACGTTTCCCGGCTGTTGCAACACCCGCACGTCATCAACCGCGTCGGGTCTTCCCGGTGGCACACATCGCGCAACGCCGCCATGATCGGCAATCCCTCGGCGCGCCCCTGCCGGACTTCCTTGATTTCATTACCCACCGACCACAACACGATGCACGGGTGATTCCGGTCACGGCGAATCATGTCCGTCAGGTCGCGTTCCCACCAATCGTTCCAGTCGAGTTGGTAGCCGAACGTCGTCTTGCCATCGCGCCATTCATCGAACGCTTCCTCGACCACCATGAACCCCAGCTCGTCGCAGAGATCGAGAAAGGTCGGCGAAGCCGGGTTGTGCGCGGTGCGAATCGCATTACAACCCATCGCCTTCAGAATCCGCAGCCGCCGGCGCAACACATCATCCGGTACCGCCGCGCCGAGACAGCCGGCATCGTGATGCTCATTCACCCCCTGCAACTTCAGCGGCTGGCCGTTCAGGAAAAAGCCCTCATTCGCATCGAACCGAATCGAGCGCATGCCAAACCGGGTGTCATACCGGTCCAGCACCTCCGCACCGCGGCGCAACTCCACCCGCAACGTGTGCAAGTTCGGCTCCGCCGGCGACCACAGCTTTAACTGCGGCTTCTCGAATCGCACCCGCCCCGCTTCCGCCTTCCGCGTTCCGCATTCCGCAATCGTGGCAAAGATTTCCGCCTCGCCGCCGTCGACCGTCACCGCGCATTCCACCGCATCCGGTGTCGTCGTCACAAACGTCCCCCAATGCGCCACGCGCACCGGCCCGGTGACGGTGAGCCACACATGCCGGTAAATGCCCGAGCCGGAGTACCAGCGCGAGTTGGGTTGGCGGGAGTTGTCCACGCGCACCGCCACGACGTTCGGCCCGCCGGCAACAAGATACGGCGTCAGCTCGTATTCGAAACTGCTGTAGCCATACGGACGCCGACCGCAGAAATGTCCGTTGCACCAGACTTCGCTGTTCCGGTACACGCCATCGAATTCGATGAACACTCGCCGGCCGGCCGGCACGTCGAGCCGTTTCCGATACCAACCCAGCCCACCCGGGAAAAATCCGCCCGCCGCGCGCGATGGATTACCGGGATCGGGCGTGCCTTCAATTGACCAGTCATGCGGCAAATCGAGCGTGCGCCAGCCGGTATCGTCAAAATCGGCCCGGACGGCTTCCGGAAAGTCGCCAAGCGCAAAGCGCCAACGAAGATCAAAACATGTCCGAGTTCGCATCACCGCAGATTAGCAACCCCACCGCACGCCGCCCACTCCAAACGTCTGGCCTCGCCTAGTTCGCACAGCGTGAGTTGGCGGACCGCACCCTTGTCCGATGGTCAGAG
>CAZJCX010000104.1:1643-8395 GCA_964544425.1 uncultured Verrucomicrobiota bacterium | reverse complement strand
GACGGACTTCATCGTGCGTGCCGGCAAAAGTGAAGGTGATCGGCTCTGGCTCGACCTTAAACACCAAGCGCAACTCGAGCCCGACGCGCATTTCGAAGTAGTGCTTCACCAGCTTACGAATGCCCAAGCCGGCATGTTGGTGCGGCTGACCCAGTGCGGATTGCAGACGGTCGATGGCTCGGCCAATTTCGGCACGCAATGGCTTGGGATACTCCTTAACGACAACCCGAAAACGGTCACTGAGATAAATCTCGCGGCTCACGACTGCCGGAGATCGTGTTCGAGGTCGCCGCTATACCGGCGCAACCGGCCCTGCTTCCTGTCCGCCGTCAATTCCGCGTCCAACCGCTTGGCCGCGCGACGCAGTTCCTTCTTCGTCAGCCCGTACTCGTGCAAGGCGTAGTCCTCGGAATAAACTTGGACGGGGCGCAACGCGACGACTTGGTTGCCGCAGAGGATTCCCACGTCCTCCCCGCGCATTGCCGCTTGCAGCCAGCGGGTCAGATTCTGCCGCGCATCGGTAACTGAGAGCGTCTTCATATCGGCTCTATATAGCCGCCAACTGTCGAAGCGTCAATCTTGACGAGATGTTTCCCTTATCCAGGCAGGCGCCTGTGCTCATGTAATGACTCACGGTTCACAGGGAGCGGTCATCTTGAGAGCCGCCATTAAGTCTTCGGGGGTCAGGTGCGGTGGCAGGCGATAGGTCTGCGGCTGCACGATCTGCCGTTGCGTGGGCGTCAGCCGCTGCAGCAGCGCTTTCGACGGCAGGTAGCCAAACCGGGAATTTCCCCACGACGGGCCGAACCGGTAAATCACGACTTTCCGCAGGCCGGGATTGCTGCGCGTGGCCGAGCCATGCCGGATGGCGTCCACGAACAACAACACGTCCCCACGCTGTAGATGCACTTCGACGGTCGGTTCAGGCTCGCCGGCATTTTTCGGGAACGGGAAGTTGGCCTTGTGTGATCCCGGCACGACCAGGGTGCCGCCGTCACCGGGGCCGATGTCGGTCAACGGAATGAACACGTTCACTTGGCCACAACTGAAGTGTCCGTTGTGATGGCGGAACTGGGTGCGCTTGGTTCGCTGATGTCCGCCGGAATGCATCCCGATGAATCCGCCCGGCCCGCGGGTGAGCGCGAAGCATTCGTCAATGGAGAGCGGGCCAAGCAGCGCATCGAAATCGTCTTGGTTACCGACAAATCGTTTCACGTGCTCGATGTAGGCCGGGTGATCGATGAGCCGCTCAAACGCCGCGCCACCCTCGTAGATTTGCTGCAAAGCCACGCCGCGTTCCTCCGGCATGTTCTGCCGGTGGACGTGCCCGTGCCACGCGCCGGGCTGGAGCGGCGGTATGGCGTCAAGCTGCCGCTCCAACTCCGCGATTTCGTCGCGGCCCAACACGCCCCGCAGAACGAGGAAGCCGTTCAAATCAAACTTGTAGATGTCGTAATCACGGACCATGTCCGTCTCCTTCAAAATGGCGCAGCAAGCGCCGGCATTGTGCTCCGTCCACATGGAAAAACAACTTGCGCGATTGGAAGGTCTCCCAAATCCGCACGATGTCCGCGTCCGTCAGCCGGTAGTACGGCTGAAAGATTTGCCCCTTGCCCAGTGCGTCAATTCTGGCATTCAACTCACGCCAGTCCTCCGCCCCTCGCCCGGCATCCACTGGATAATGTCAAGGCGCGTGATGCCGCAGAGAGTTTCGAGATGTGGCAGGGCGCCGGGTCCATCGAGGTGATAGAGGCTGGCGTCGAGGCTGGCGATTTCGTGTTTCAGCGACGGCAAGGCAAACTCGTCGAACATTTCCCGGCCAATCATGCACGACACATCGCACTGCGGCACGTCCAGGATGCCGGGCGAGTTCATTCCAAACCGGTTCAGACTGCCCCACGTTTTGACTTCCAGAATCTCCGCGAACGCCTGCCGCACTTCCGTCAACGCGCGATCCACCTGCTCCAGAGCCCGGTGAACCTGCTCCGGAGCCACCGCGAGATCCAGCAACAGGTTCTGCTTTCCGTACAGCGCGCACAAACAATCCAGCCCACCCTGCAAATGCGTCCCGGTAATGATGACTCGGCCGTCACACCGCTGTCGAAACTTCTCCACGCACTCCACCGTCCGCCGCCACCAGCGCCCGGTGCGTTGAAACCGAATCTCAACGTCGTCCAAGCTGGTCAGGCAAGGTTCGACCCAGTTGGTGCCGCCGCTTTGATGAGGTTTGATTTCTGCGCCCAGGAACGCTGCGAAATGATCGGGCGCGAAGGTGATCATGAATGACGGCAGCGTGTCGCCGAGGAAGTCATGCGTCGCCGCCCAACCCAACGTCTCCTCGATCAGCGGCTCAAGCTCCCCGAAAGCGCAATCGTACGGGCGCGGCCGCTGGACCGGCGTGACGCCCGGTTTCGGTTCGATCGCAGGCAACAGCGGCCGGCCACTCTCCCCGCGCCAGAATGCCGCCCAACGTTCCTGCACTGCGGGAAAGTCCGGTCGGAACTCGAGTTCAACTTGCTGCATCAAATGTCTTTGGCATAACGCGTGTCGCCGTACTCGGCCTGTAGTTGGTGGAGTTGGTCGGTGAGTTGCCGGCGAATGGAGGCGTAGGCGGGGTCGTGGATGACGTTGTGCATTTCGCGCGGGTCTTTCTCGAGGTCGAACAATTCCCACTCCGGTTCGTGGCCGTTGATGTCCACGGGCGGACGGCCCACCCAGCCTTTCTGGTCGCACCCGGTCTGGCCGCAGTCGTCGTAGTAGTAGTACACGAGTTTGTGCGTCAGGGTGCGGATGCCGTAATGGGCGGCGACGTTGTGGTGGGCGCGGTTCATCCAGTACCGGTAATAGAGTGCTTGCCGCCAATCGCTCGGCGTCCGCCCCTGCAGCATGGGCCGGAAGCTGCGGCCCTGAAATTCTTTTGGCGTCGCGATACCGGCGATGTCGGTGAACAGCGGCGCGAAATCGAGATTGGAAACGATGTCGCGATTGACGCTGCCGGGTTTCACTTCGCGGGGATACCGGAGCAGGAACGGCATCCGCAGCGATTCTTCATACATGAACCGTTTGTCGAACCAGCCGTGATCGCCTAGAAAAAATCCTTGGTCGGATGTGTAGATCACGAGCGTGTTTTCGGCCAAGCCCTCAGCGTCGAGGTAATCGAGCATCCGGCCGACATTGTCGTCAATGCTGGCGCAGACGCGCAGGTAGGCCTTGATGTAACGTTGATACGCCCACGCGCGGAGTTCCGCTTCCGGCAAGTTGTGATTGATCTCCGCCTGCACATCGAGCGCGTTCATGTGGACGCCCACCCGCATCGCCGCCGCTTTCGCCGCGAACGCGCGGCCCTTGTAATCATCCTGCAAGTTATCGGGTTCAGCCATCGTCTCGCCCAGAAACATCCCGGCGTGCATCTCATCGCTCAGCCATTGCCGGTGCGGGGCTTTATGGTGTGTGAGGAGACAGAACGGTTTGTTCTTGTCGCGTTTTTTCAACCAATCCAACGACATGTCCGTGATGATGTCCGTGCAGTAGCCGGGCACTTGCCGGCGGGCGATGCCATTGCCTTCGGGCACGATGAATTCAGGATTGAAGTAAAACCCCTGGCCCGGTAACACCGCCCAATCATCAAAGCCAGCCGGACAATTCTCCGGCGCTTCGCCCAAGTGCCACTTCCCATACACGGCGGTCTGATAACCGGCTTGCTGAAGCAGTTTCGGGAACGTCAGCAGACGGTTGTCCAAGTGCGTAGCCAGCGTCGTCACGCCGTTGACGTGGCAATGCGTGCCGGTCAGGATCACCGCCCGGCTCGGCGTGCAAATCGAGTTCGTGCAAAAACAATTGTCGAAGCGCATCCCGCCGTTGGCAATGCGGTCAATGTTCGGCGTGCGCCCGACCTTGCTGCCATACGCGCTGATCGCGTGCGCCGCATGATCGTCGGCCATGATGAAGATAATGTTCGGTTGTTTCATCGGTCTGATCAGGAACTGATGTTGTACCGCGCTTCGTCCATGACGAACTTGAGCGGCTTGCCCGCAATGAAGTTTTGCAGATTCTCCAAGGCTACGTGATCAGCTTCCGTCAACTGCGGCGGTCGCACCGGCCAATTTGACGCGGCGATATTGTGGCAGGTTAGCACCAAGTTCGGCCACGTGTGCGCCTCATGGCCGGGAAGATAATCGTCTTTCACCAACACATCGAGACCGGCGCGGAGTCGGCCCGACTTCAATTCCGCGAACAACGCGTCTTGCTCGATGATTTCCCCGCGCGCCGCGTTGATGATGATGCCGAGATTCGGCAACTTCGCCAATCGCGCCGCCGTCACCGACCCGCGCGTTTCGTCGGACAACCCCGCCCAGATGACCACCGCTTCGCACTGCTCGAATAACGCGTCCAGACTTTCCACACGCCGGCAGCCCTCGATCAACTCTTGTGCGTACTTGTCATACACCACGAGATCCGGCTCGAACGGTGCGATCAACTTCACGAATCGCCTTCCGATCGCGCCGCAGCCGTAAAGCCCCAGCCGCAATCCCCGCAACGTCCCCCGGCGTTTCCCCTCGCGTGCACGCAAGTCCTTCAGCACCCCGAGCAACAACGCCATCACCCCCTCGGCCACTGCGCGCGCCGGCGCGTCGCCCCAATTTGTGACCGGAATCCCGCTGCGAATAATCTCCAGCGGTACAAATGCCCGACACGTCCCGGTTAGATTCAGGATATACCGGACTTTCCCCGGTTCCGACGCCAACGCCGCCGGTATCGGCCGCGCCCCCCACTTCGTCAACACCACGTCCGCCGCGCGCAATCGTTCCAGCGCCTCTGCATCCGACAAATCGCGCCCCTGCTCCACGATGATGAGCTGGCCGAGCTTTCGCAGTTCGCCCGCCAACAAGCCATCCGCAGGCAACTGCGACCTACCGGCCGCGATATGGATCAACGTAATCATCTCAAGTCCACGTGTAGCCGCGAGCCGGCGCGCGCTCGGGAGTGCCGATATAGCAGGCGCAGCCGAACTATCGCCAGCCAATTCTCCCGCCCAGCGCATTCGCGCGCTCAGGGTGACCGGAACCAGCGAACCCGGCTGAGGTGTTACGGATTGCCATCTTGCTGGGCAGCCGCTCAAGTTCTGCGTGGCTGAGGTCCGCTGCCGCCGCGGTCATGGGCAGCCGGTTAGCGACTCGACCGCCGCCGCCACCAGAGCATGAGGAAGCCGGATCCGAACAAGACGATTGTCGAGGGCTCTGGGACTGCCTCGAGATCGAAGAACTCGCCCCCGGCCAATTCGATATTGCTCCGATAGGGACTGATACCCGTCCACCACGAGATGTCACCGTACACCGAGTTGGCGGTGGTTCCACCGGACAAGACACCAATGATGAAAAGTTCACTGTTGAGTTGCACCAGTAATGGTCCGCCAGAATCGCCGGGCGCGGTGGTGGACTCACGGGTCAACGGCGTGGCGCTGCTGCCAAACCAGTCCATTTCATTGGCTGCGGCGGTGCCGTCATCGAAGTCGGTCGAGAAGATATTGGCGGTGCTTCCGCTAAAACCAGTCGTACCGGCCCGCATTCCATACGACTCGATGATGTTTTCCCCATACCAACGGTAGCCGTCGCGGTTGTTCTCGTGGCCGACGTCACCGGTTCCGTTGTATCCGATCCCCAGCATGTATCCGACCTGACCGATGGCCTCCGTGGTGTAATCCACCAAGCGCATCGGTGTGATGGTTGTCACCGGTGTGCTCAGCGTCAGCATGGCCACATCGGTGCCGTTATAGGTACCGCCTGAGCCGGCTTCCCACTTGGCCGACACAGACCGCGTGAAAGCATCCGGGGTGTAGGGACTGGTGACCTTGTCACCAAATCGAACCGAGAAACCGGCGGCACTGACGCCTTCGGTCACATGTCGGGCGGTGAGAATCGTGGTCGGGCTGATCAGAATCCCACTGCCGGTACCGCCACTGCTGCTGACTTGGACAATGGCATCAAAGGGGGCCGCCAGAGTCCGCGAATCAGTAATGCTGAACGCGTCATCGTTAATGACAATCGCGTGAGCAGTCGGAGGATGAGTCACTCCGCCCGCAACTCCGGCCATGATCAGAAGTAGTAACCTACGCAACGTTCGTATGCCCATTGTTCCCTCAACCACCCGATTCAACGCGTTGTCTTGATCGCCTCTCGTCCGGCAACACGCTCGCGAGACTATCCGCGCTCACCCAGTCTGGCAACGGCTCGATTGCGTCAAAATTCACCGTGAATTCCGACATGATCCTCCCCAACGATTCCCCTCGCTCAAGAGAGCATAGCACGACACCAGTTGAGATCAGACAGGGCGTTTGCGTAGAGCGTCTCGATCTGCTCGTCGCGGCCAATCCCGCGGGTGAACTCGATCGCGGCGCTGCCGGCGTAGCTGCGCTCCCGTAACACTTCCGCGCCCGTGACCGGCTCGCGCGCTTGGATGTGCAAATGTTGCACGCGCGATTCGAACGTCGCCAGCCAATTCGCCAGCCCGGCGCAGTCGCCGCGGACATGCGCGATGACGCCGAAACGCGCGGGGTCGAGGTCGGCGAAAAACGCGGCGGCAGCCTCGACAGTTTCCAGCACCGTGTCGGGATGACATTCACACAGCAACCGGCACGCGGCCGGCAACTGACCGGACCACGCCAATAAATTTCGCCGGTATTCCGGAATTCGGTTCGCATCGTTACCGAGGTTGTATTTCACCCCGCCGACTTTCAACTGAACAATCGCCGCCGC
>CAZJCX010000104.1:1012-1633 GCA_964544425.1 uncultured Verrucomicrobiota bacterium | reverse complement strand
GGTCACGGTGCGCCGCGTCGGCGTCGGTGAACCCGGCGTAGGTGTTGAAAATCGCCACCTGACCGGCCAGTCGCGCTTGCTCCGTCGGCTCGGCCAGCAGGTGGTGGTTTTCCCAGAGTTCGATTCCGTCAAAACCGTCCGCCCGCAGTCGCGGCAGCCACTCGCTGACGAGAAACGAAGGTTGCCGGTTGCCCCAGCGGTTGCGTTCGAGGCAAACCGTCGCGAGATAGATTGGATGGCAACTCGTCTTCATCGTCGGCTCGCTCCAAATGTCAGCACCAGTTCTTGACCCGCTGTTCGAGGCTGACCCATTACCGGTAACAAGGCGAAATCGTCCGCCACCACCGGCGTCGGCTTCCCGTTATACTCCACGTTACGGATCTCGCGCAATTGCTCCGGGAATGGGATCGCCAGCGGACGATTCCCCCACTGGCCGTCCTTGAGAACCTTCACCACAACACGCACACGCTTGCCGTCGCGCCGGTAGGACGATCTCCAGGCGGGGTCGTCCCGCAAATAACGCGCTTCCCACGCCGGGTCGCCGTAGAACGCGACGCTGTCCTTGTCCCAGAGATGGCCAAGCAGTTGGCGATCGGCAATCTGATGCAGGCGGGCGGCTGT
>CAZJCX010000104.1:0-961 GCA_964544425.1 uncultured Verrucomicrobiota bacterium | reverse complement strand
GTTCGCTTTGTCGGGATATTGCGTGAGCAATTCCCAGATCAACGACTGGTTATTGAAGAAGAACGCCTCGGACAAACTGTACTGATTGCGGAAAAAGTCCCCGATGCCCCAACCCATGTAGCCGTGAAACGTGACCGCCGTGTAACCAAACATCTGATACACACCGCCGCTGTGCATCCACGCCGTGGCCATGCAATCGCGGCCGGGAATGTGACCGATCAAACAATTTCCCAGCGGCAGATAAATTTTGGGCTTCGGTGACCGAATCTCGAACCGCTCGCCGGCCGAGTTCAGCCCGTACAGCCGGCCGTTCTCAGACCGAAAGTAACCGGCGTCGGCATTGTAAATCACCTGCCACTCCCGCTCGGTCGCATGACCGCTGGTCTCAAACAAATCCGGTGGTTGCGCGTTGAACGTCTCAACCAGACTCTTGACCGGGTCGGGCTCGACCGCGCGCGGCTCCGTCGGCCCGCCTTGCGCTTTCCTCCAGAACACCGTTCGGTCCGTCTCCGAACTGGCAAACCCATGCGCCAAATTCTCAAAACAGCCCGGTCCCATGCTCGACGCCGCGCTCCGCACGATCAACGGCTCCCTGCGCCGCGCCACCCGCAGCGCATCCGCCGCCTCGTACCCGGTCACAATCCCCCACCGCACATCGGTGAACGGGTCGTCATCCAATTGCCGCGTCAGCCGGTGCACCGCGACGACGAAATCCCGGCCCGCCTCCTCTGGCCGCGCCACAAACGCGGCATACCGGGGCAACCACCGTTTCAACTCCGGCACCGCGCTGGCGACTCGACCGCTTGGATACTGAATCACCGTCGCGTCGTATTTCTCACGCAACGCCCGGGCCACCGCCATCCACTCTGGTTGTCGCGCGGTCTCCCGCGAGATCACCACGGCGTAACGACTCTTCGCCGGCACGGCGGGCAACACGGCATCCGCCTGCGCCCACCCGATG
>CAZJCX010000103.1:587-11303 GCA_964544425.1 uncultured Verrucomicrobiota bacterium | reverse complement strand
CACCATCGCGTCCGCCCCACCGGCCTTCAGCGCGTCTGCCTGCTCCGCAAACGCCGCCGCCACTGCGTCCGCGTCAACCTCACCGGCACACAGCATCTTGCCGGTCGGCCCCAGCGACGCAAACACCAAAGCCTGCTGACCGGCGGCGCGTTTCGAAATCGCCGCGCCCCGCCGGTTGATCTCCCCCACTTGGGCCGCGTGGCCGGTATCCGCGAGCCGAATCCGGTTCGCGCCGAACGTGTTCGTGAGAATCACGCGACTTCCGGCCGCCACGTACGCCCGAGCAACTTCCTCCACCCGGTCGGGATGAGTCAGATTCCAAACATCCGGGCACTGCCCGGCCTCCAGCCCGCGCGCCTGCAATTGCGTCCCCCACGCGCCGTCGGTGATGACGGGTGTGGAGTGAAGAAGTCCCTCAATCAATTTGTTCATCGTTTCCAGTTGCTCCGCAAATAGTCGAAATAAAACTCCGCATTCTCCACGGGCACATTGCTGGGAATGTGGTTGCCGACGGCGAACATGTACCCCGGGCAGTCAAACGCCAACTCCAACGTCGCATCCACCTCGGCGCGGATTTGATCTTTCGTGCCAAACGTCAACGTCCGCGTGTCCACTTTACTGCCGATGATACATTTCGTCCGGCCATACTTCTTCACTATGAGATCGAGCGCCATCATCGGCTCGAAGATGAACCCATCGGCGCCAGCTTCCGCGATGTCATCCACAAAGCAGTCCCAATTCGCATCAGAACAAAACAACACCTTTTTGCCCGCGGCGCGCAGCGGCTTCCACAACTCCCGGTAGCGCGGGATGATGACGCGCCGGTAGAACTCCGGGTTCATGAACGGCCCCTCGCTCCACACAAAATCATCGTGCTGAATGATCACGGGCGCTGTCGTCGCCGCCCACGCACGCATGTGATGGAGCGTCAGCCGGTAAAACGAGTCGAGCACTTTCTCGAACCGGTCAGGTTCCGCCGCGCCAAGCAGCAACATGTCCCAGCCAAACGCGTCAATTGCACCCGAGACGATCGTTTTGTAATAGCCCCCGGTGAAGACTGATTCGGCAAAAGTTCGTTGGCCTTCCTGATAACTCTGCTCGTAGTACGCCACCAACTTCTGAAAATCCGGCAGGCCATACTCTTTGACGGCATCGAACGCCAACACTTCCTCCGCATCGGTGAACGGGCAATGCGCGGGCTGCCGCCGGTCAATGCCGCCCTCCAAGAAATCCGCATGTCCCATATCCGTCACCCGACCGCGTTCCGCCCACGGTCCCGGGCCGTCGTTGGTGTTCCAGATGAAATCAATGTCCCACGCCGCGCAAAACTTTGGCGTCAACCAATGCGTGTCCGCGCCGGTCAGCTTCTTCATCAGCGCATGATGGGAGCAGTACTCCGTGTGTGCCAACCGTGGTGTGGGCTTCAAGTTGATCGTATCAATGCCGATTTGGTAGCTCATAGATTTGGCAGCTCGCCCCGCGAGTCGTACACACCAAACTCGTGCGCGGTCTGCACCAATGCAAAAATGTTTTCCTCCGGCGTGTCGCGCCCGCACTGATCGCCGGTCGAGAGCACAAAGCCACCGCCGCTTCCCGCCGCGCGCATGGCTTCGATGGCTTTCGCGCGCACCAGGTGCGGCGTGCCGCGCAACATCACGTCCGTCGTGTGCAGGTTGCCCATCAAACTGATTTGCCGACCGCGCGCCGCTTTCACTTCCGCCAAATCCACGTCGCCCATCGGCGGGATTTCCAGTGGATTGATAGAGTTCACGTCGGTCTCGTCGCACAACAAGTCCACCAACACGCGTTCCTTGCCGCAACTGTGCAACATCGTCGGCACACCCGCCCGCTTTGCCATCGCCGACCAACGTTTCAACGCCGGTAAAGCGTACTGGCGCGCCAACTCCGGTGACGCCAGCGTGATTGTGCCCGACCCACCAAACAAGATGTAATCCGGTTTGATGGAGAGGAGCAGTTCCATCGCTCTCGTCCCGCGCGCGAGATCGAACTCGAACCATTCTTCCAGCAGCGCCGGCGCGTCCATCGCGACGTAACTGAGAGGCTCGACGCCGCCTTCCACGTAATTCATCCACATCTGAAACCCCGGATAGCCGAGACTGAATCCGAGCGCCTGCGCGCGCGCGGCGCACGCCGACCGCATTTGTTCAAGCACCACCATATCCACGCCCACCGGCATCGGCATCGTGAATTGAAACGCCGCCAAATCGCGCGCGAGGTCTTTGATCGGCTTCACGGTGGGCGACGGCGGGTCGGCACGGAAGCAAGTTCGCTCCGAAGTCAACGTCCCCGCCGGCGTGCGCGTGACGGTTTGGTGGATCATCGCGCCGAGTTCCGGCCGGTAATCATAAGCGGTGCGAATCTCCACATCGTTCGCCGCGTATACTAACGGGGCAGACACCGTCGACGCCATCCACGCTTCCATCCCGTAATGCTCGGCGGCTTCCAGGTACGCGCGCCAGAGCGGAACCTTGTTGAAGAAGTAAATGTCCCAGAACGGCAAGCCGGTGCGCTTGCAGGGGATGAAATTGGAAATATCCGGCGCCACGGGGATGCGGTCGGGCACGCGATTGGAAATCCCGGCCAGAAAGCGTTCGCGGGAGGTCATGTCAGTTTCCCCCGTTCGCGCCCGGCGTAGTACAACGCCCGCAGATTCTCCAGCGGCGTACCGGGCGCCGTGTTGTTGCCCTCGCGCAAGACGAACAAGCCGCCCCCGAGAATCCCCGACTGCATGATCTCCCGGACCCGGTCCCGCACTTGCGCGGGCGTGGCCGTCCGCAGAAACTCGATGGGTGGGCCGCCCTGGATGCGCACCTGCGGACCGAGTTGCCGACGCAAACCGCCGAAATCCACCGGGTAGCCGGTGTCGAACGTCTGGATGTTCAGATCATCCCGCAACGTGAGGAAATGCCGGGTCGAATCGCCGCACAGATGAATCCCGCGCGGTTTATCCGTCGCCAGCGCGGCGCACAGCTTCTGGTGATGCGGCAACACGTGTTCGCGGAACATGGCGGTCGAAATCAGCGCCACGCTGTCGTCGGCGAAGAAGAATCCGTCCTGCGGCACCGGGATGTTCGCACGCTTTCGCAGGGCGACCAGCCGGCGAATTGTCGCTTCCGTGATGAACTCCAGCAGCCGGTGGAACCGCTCTGGTTCACCGGCCATCATTTCGCACGCGACGTCGGGCCCAAACAAATTGCACGCGCAAGTGAACGGCCCGTCCGTGCCCAAACACGGCACCACAACCTCAATCGGCCGATCAAGAAACGTCTCCCGCGCCGCGCGCGTTTTCATCCGCTCGTACCAGTCCACGCCCCGTGCCATCAACCCGCCCAGCGGTTCTGGCAAGCCGCGCTCCAGCACGCGCTCGGGGCAGTCCGCAAACGCCGGCGTGGTATCGGGCACTTGATTCTCCAAGTAAAGCACCGGGCAGCCGAACCACGCCGCCTCGTAGTAGTTTTGGAAATCCGGATACACCGTCCACTTGGCCGGCAAACCCAACTCGGCGTCTTGAAGGATGTTGAACCGCGTCCAGCGTTGCCAGTGAAGCTGAAACTCGAACATCCTGTCAGGGTTCTCCGAGTATTCCCGGAATGAGAGCCGCCCGGTATTGACCTCGTCGTTGTAGATGTAAAAGCGCGTTGCCAAGCCCACCATGACCGGCGTCCGGTACGGCTTACCGGCGGAGTAAGCCTCCCAACACCGTTTCACCTCGGCGTTGTGCGCGGCGATGTCGTAATTCGCCAGGCGATCAGTATTTGCCTTCGGCATAAGCTGTCTCGTACATCGCCACGATGTTCTCCACCGGAGTCACCGGCTGGATGTTGTGGCACGGGGCGAGGATGTACCCGCCGCTGGCCCCCAACGTGCCGATGCACTCGCGCACTTCGCGTTGCACGTCGGCGACGCTGCCGTGCGGGAGCACGTCTTGATTGTCCACGCCGCCGTGGAAACACAGTTTCGCGCCAAAGTCTCGTTTCAACCCCGCCATGTCCATCCCCGGACAGACGTGTTGGATGGGATTCAGGATGTCCACGCCCAGTTCGATGAAATGCGGAATGAGCGGGCGGATCGCGCCGTCGTCGTGATGCATCACCAGCGCTCCGGCTTGGTGCGCGAGATCAATGAACCTTTTCTGGATCGGCTTGAACCACCGGACGTATGACTCCTCGCTGATCATCAGCCCGTGCTGCGACCCATAGTCATCCGTTACCTGGGTCAGGTGAATCTTGCCCTTACCGGCTGCAAAGAACCGCGTGGCATAGTCCCAGCAAAACTGCGTGATCCGGCCGAGCGCATATTCGGTGAGTTCCGGTTCCGCGATGAGATCCATGCAGCTCTGCTCAAGCCCACGGATATGGTTGTGCCAGTAAAACGGCGCGACGTAACAACCCTCAATGGCGTGCTCCGGCCACGCATCGCACTGCTTCTCAATTTCCGAGAAATCCCACCAGTCCGCGCGCGGCCACTCGAACGCCTCCAATTCCGCGAGCGTCGTCGCGTTCTTCAACGGCCAATCCACCGTCTCCCAGTACGACCCGGTGCCGTAGTGAATCTCCTCCTGCGTCGTCCACCACGGCGGCGCGATCTTGCGACCGCCCGGCAACTCACGCGCCAGTGGACCGATGTATTTCGGCCACACACTGACAACCTTGTCGAGGTGCAGGCGCGCCCACATTTCCGGGTCAGTGCCGACGCCGAAATGTTTCAGCAACTTGTCGCGCACCTCGCCCGTGTACCAGATGTCCAATGGCACCCGGTCGGGCTGACCGCGCCGGGCGGCGGTGAGGATGCGTTCGCGGGGCGTCATCACGCCTCTCCCTTCCATCCAGTGCGCCGCAACAAATCGCCCGCCTGTCGTTCACTCTCGGCCCAGCACATGATATACAGACCTTCTGGCCCGACCGCCTCAATCAGCGGTTCCACTTCCTCGGGTTTCACACCGATCGCCTGCACACTCTTACCGGCGGCTTTGATGCGCCGGTACAGGTCGTACCACCGCGGATGACCGCCGCCTTCGATACCGGCCTGCGGCGTCCACTCAATCGCGTCCAACTCCTCGATCTCCAGCAACGGCTCCAACTGATGCATCGCCTGCGTGCCATCGAGATGGTGCATCGAGTAGTCCAACCACCGGCATTGCTCACGCAGCGACGGGACGACGAACTCGCGGAACATCGCCGCGCTGATCATGCAGGAGAAATCGCATTGCACCTTGGCCACCTTGCCGGGCGCCCACAACTCAAACGCCGCAAAGGCGCTGCCGCCCCACGGGTCGCGGATCAGCGCGTGCATCTCATCGTACGCCTCAAAGAACGCCTGATTGATCTCCGCAATCTTCGCCTTCACCCAATCCGGCCGCTCCATCAAATCCACCAACAACAACTGCCCGTCGCGCAACTGCGCGAGCGTATCAATGTTCTCGATCAAATCCGGGAAACCGACCACATACCGGCCGCGATTCTCGCGCACCCCGTACCGGAGCAACTCCATGTGCCGCGTCCACCACGGATTCGTCCGGTCGAGTTTCAAGGGCAGATGGGCGTCCGGATCCGTAATCACCGGCTCATACCACAAGGTATCCGGCGCCGGATGCCCGATCGCGCCGAGAAACAACCCGAGACTTCCCGGCCCGCCGATGCACGTCCAGAAATTCGGGAACGCCACCCCACCCCAAAACGTCCGCGACCGGTGGTACAATGTCGTCTGCGCCCACAACTCCACATTCGTCCACTGCTCCTCCGCGTCGCGCGGCGCGCGGGGGTGCGGAATCTCCTCCCACGGCTCAGCCTTCGGCGCCGCCACCCACAGCGCCAGCCCGCGGTGTTCCCACCAATCCGTGAAAGCCTGCCGGGCCAACGACCAGTCTGGTTTCCAAAGAAGGTTCTCGTTCATTTGCCGATGAGCTTTCGTTTCTTTTCCAGGTACTCGCAGTAGTTCCGGTACGGAATGTCCGGCGGGACGAGATGGTCGAGGTGTGGAATGTAACCGCCCTCGTCCAGCAACGGACGAATCCGTTCCAGTTCGCGATCGATTGCCCGGCCACCCTCGACGAGCGGCTGCTTCGCGATGCCGCCGCGCAAACGCAGGTCCTTCCCGAATGTCTGCCGCCACTCGAACGGATCCGCCCCAGCCTCGATCTCAATGGGGAACATGATGTTCACGCCCTCCTCCAGCCAGTTTGGAATGATCGCGCGCGGGTTGCCATCGCTGTCCACCCAACTCAACCGGCAACCCCGTTGCTTCGCCACGCGCATCACGCGCCGGTAACCGGGCTGGAGAAATTCGCGGAACACATCCGGGCTGACGAGCGGCCCGTTCTTGCCGGCCATGTCTTCCCACCAACCGACGACATCCACCGGTAGATCCGCCGGCAAGCGTTCCAGTTGCCGGGCGCACAACTCCGCCCAATGCTCGACCATCTCGTGGATCATCTGTGGAAAATCGTAGAATGCGTACGAGAGATTTTCCGTCCCCATCCAACCGCGCAACTTGCCGTAGAACCCGACGAAAAAGACATGAATCGCCTTACCGGCCGCCCGCGCCTGCCGGGCTTCGGCGATTTCCGCTGCCGGTATCTCGCGGGTCGGGTCGTCAAACCGAAACCGCTCTTTCATCGCCGGCCAATCCGCCGGGGATTCGATGGGGAATTTCAGGTAATGCGGGATCGAGCTTTCGTCCTGATCATTCAAGAACCGCTCCGCCAATACGCCGTCGCCGTCATACGAGACGACGGACGTGGCGCGCTGTTCGACAATCTTTTCCTCAAAGGGCGGGTTGATGCCCCACCGGGTGTTGATGCCGTGGCCTTCCGCCTCGAAGCCGAAGAAGTCATCGAGCTTCTGGAGGAACATCTGCTTTTGTTCGTTGGCGGTCAGCCTGACCGGCATTCCTTCCGCGAGCCAGCGGCGGATTGTCTGCGGCCAGTAGCCGAATTCGATATCCGGCACGCGGTCCACCGGCAGGTCGGCATAGACCCGGTAAAACCGATCTTGAATCTCGTGATGCAAGTCAGCGTTCCAGTTGGCCGAGCGGTTTCAGATTCACGCCTTTGCCCCAGACCTTGCGGGCGGTCTCCAAGTAAAACAGGTAGTTCGCCAGCGGCACATCGGGTGGCACGCGATGGTCGGCGAACGGGATGTAGCCGCCCTCCTCCACCAGCGGCGCGAGCCGGTAGATCTCCGCTTCGATCTCGCGTTTGCCTTTCGCGAGGATGTGTTTGTCGAACCCGCCCTGCATGAGCAGTTCCTTCCCGTACTCCTTCCGGTACTTTACCGGGTCGGCGCCCCACGTGCCGACTTCGATGGGGAACATGCAGTTCACCCCCGCGTCGAGCCACATCCCGATCAGATCATCAATCTTGCCGTCGCAATCCAGCCAGACGACATCGCACCCGTGCTGGCGCAGTTGGGTGGTGATGCGTTTGTAGTGCGGCACGAGATACTTCTTGAACAACGGCGGCGAGAGCAACGACCCGGAGTTGAAGCACATGTCCTCCCAGAACCCGCACACCTGCGCCTTCGCGCCGTTGGCGAACGCGCGCCGGTGGGCCTCGACGGTCAGGTCGGCCAACGTCGTCACCATCTCCTCGAACAATGCCGGGTCGTCATAGACGAGATAGGAGATGTTCTCCATGCCCATCCAATCCCGCAACCAACCGAACAAGCTGCCGGCCCACGCGCTGTGGGCGTACGGCTGCGGCGCGTTCCACACCTGCCGCGCTTCCTCCCAGTGCGGATAGCGCTCCGGCGTGTCGGGGTTGAGCCGCCATTTGTAATGCTTGTCCCAACTCGCCCGGTCAGTCAGCAAATGACCGTGATGTTCTGGAATGCTGCCCATGAATTTCTTGCGCAACACCGTCACACCGTCGCTCTGCTGCACCAGTTCATGATCGCCCCGGTCTTCGAGGACTTTGCGCTCGAACGCCGGGCACAAGCCGACATTCACCCACTTCCCGCCGCCGCACACGTCCATGCCGAAGAATTGGTTGGTTTGCGCCGTGTCGTGCCCACCGGTCACCCACGCCGGCAGACCCTGCTCATGCCAGAGTTCAATCGTCTCCGGCCAAAAACCAAAATCGCAGATCGGCGCGCGGTCGCGCGGCTGGTAATGCATGGTGGCGAGAAACCGCTCGCCGTCGGTCATTGGTTTGGTCATGGTCAACTTTCCTTTCGTGGACAACGAGCCCGCAACTGGTCGTAGAACGGACGCGTGGTTTCGTACGTGTCAAAATTCAAATTCAAAAGATACCGGGTGTCCGGTTGGGCGAGGTCGAGCAACTCATGGAATTGCGCCGGTGACATCCACGCCTCCACGAGCACCGTCTGCCCGCTGAAACATTCCACCGCCGCGCGTGGCCCGGGCGGATATTGGAAAACGCGATTCAGGCCGCGCAGGTTGGGAATCTTGCGGAAGCTGGCGTACTGGTGATCGGCGTTCGCGCAGCAATGCATGAACAGCCCGCCAAACGTTTCGCTCAAATCCCGCAATCCCGGCAGACAAAACTCCTCGAACATCGCCACCGATAAACTACCGGCTTCGTCCTCCGACAACGAACAGCCCAGCCGTTGCGGCGCCCACGCGTTCGGGCAGTGGATCAGGTTGCCCGTTGGGAAGCGCCGCTGAAACTCCAACAGAAATCCTTTCAAGAGCCGGTGACATTTGGCGACGAGTTGATGCACCGCGTCCGGCGTCTCGATCAGCGCGGCGAACAAATCTTCCTTGTTCCAGATCAACGCCGCGATGTCGAACGGGCTTTGAATGTCCGGCACACTCACCGGCACCGCCGGTCCAAGTTCGCGCTGCGCCAGCTCGGCCAGTTCCCAGTACCGGATCAGCAACGGCACATCCGCCCATGTCGGGGCCGGTAGCTGATCCGCTTCCGCAGCGTTGCTGACACACGGCAAGGCGGCCGCGTTGGACCCTTCAAACTTCACGACCTCGCACCCAAATCCCGACGCGAACAACCCGGTGTGCGTGCAGAGATTCACGTACGGCACGCTGTCGTCGTCAAACCGTGCCAGTTGCGCCACGCGCGCCTGGTAGCTCGCCACCACCCACGGCAGCCAATGGCGTACGGGCCGGTCGGACATCAGAAAATCTCCGAGCGGACATTCCACGGGTGCCGGGTTGACGATGAGCGCGTGGCCACGAAACGGCCCGTCGAACAGGTCGCTCAACAACTGCTGATTGCGCAGGATGCGCTCCGTCATGTCCACCCCAATTCGTAACCCGCTTCATACATCGCCACGACGTTCTCCGGCGGACTGACCGCCTGAATGTTGTGGCACGGGCCGAGAATATAACCGCCGCCCGCGCCGAGAATTTGGAGATTCTCCGCCACTTCCCGCCGCACGTCCGCAACGGTGCCAAAGGGGAGCGTTTGCTGGTTGTCCACCGCGCCGTGGAAAATGAGCTTGCTGCCAAAATCGCGTTTTAGTCCTTCGCGATCCATCCCGGGCAACCGCCATTGAATCGGGTTGAGGATATCAATCCCAAGCTCTATCAAGTCGGGGATGATGTCGCGGATCGCCCCGTCGTCGTGATGAAAGACGTACACGCCCGCCGAGCGCGCCAGCGAGATCATCCGTTTCATGTGCGGGAACAAGTAGCGTTTGATGTGCTCCCGTGACATCAACAGCGACTGCTGGCTGCCGAGGTCTTCGGCGACGTAACTGAACGTCACCTGTCCCGGGATGGTTTCGTAGATGCGGCGCGTGTCTTCGTATGCGAGGTCAAACAGCTTGCCCAAGCAGTAGTCCACAATCTCCGGGTTCAGCGCCAAATCCTCGAAGGCCTGTTCGATGCCGCGCAACAGGCAGTACATCAAGAATGGCTCCGACCCTCCGCCGCGGATTGGCCGGTCGCCCTTCCCTTTCACACGCGCAGGAATATGCGAATGATTCCAGCAATCGGGCGTCGGCCACCGGTAGTTCGCCTCGATCTCCGCGACGCTCGTGCAGGCTCCGAGCGGCGCGTTGGCGACTTCGTGATAGGTGCCGGTGCCGTAGTTGATGGCGCGATGTTTCAACCCCCAGATGTCCTGCCCATCCGGTGGCTTCGGCCCGACGTAATGCCCGCCCACCGGCAACGGAATATCAATGTGCAACCGCCGCAGCGCCTCGTCGAAATCGCAGCCGAGATGTTTGCACAGTTTGTCCGTCGCCTCCGAGGTCGCCCAGTAATCCATCGGCACCCGGTCGGGTTTCTGGCGTGTCAACACCGCCAACCACCGCTCGCGCGCGGTCATGGTTTCCTTACGCATATTGTCCGTGCTCCTTCGCTGTCTCGACAAACGCCCGCAGGTTCTCCGGCGGCGTGCCAGCCGGAATCGCGCAGCCCGCGTTCAACACGAACCGCCCACCGGGTTTCCAACGCTCAATCAACGCGCGCGTCTTCTCCCGCACCAAAGCCGGTGTGCCACGCGCCAACACACCGCTCGGGTCCACATTCCCGAACAGCACGTGCTGCCGACCGGCCGTCACTTTCGCCCGTGCCGCGTCCGTCTTGTAATCCAACTCAAACCCGCATGCCGGATACTCCGCGAACTGATCCAGAATCGCCGACGTATCGCCGCAGATATGAATCACCACCGGCCAATCCAACTCCCGCAACAACCGCTCATGATACGGCCGCGCGAATTGCCGGAAAATCGTCGGCGACACCACATCTGGCCCGCCCGGACTGTCACCCAAGGAC
>CAZJCX010000103.1:0-520 GCA_964544425.1 uncultured Verrucomicrobiota bacterium | reverse complement strand
AGGAGTTGCCGGAGCGGCGGACTGTCCGGCTGCTCGATCACATCCATCATGAAGTCTTCCATCCCGCGCAACAACGCCGCCAACGAGAACGCGCACTGATCCGCGTTCCCCCGAATCGCAACCTCGTTGCCGACGGCTTTGGCCATGATCCGCACCGCTTCCAGCAGTACCGGGATTCGCCCGTCACGCGTCGGGTCGACCGGCTTGAGCTTCCCGACCTCATCCAGACTGCGAATGGCGGGAGCCGCAATGTGACCAGGCTCATTCGGCGTGCCATCCCGCTGCGCCCCCATCGCCTCCGCGATCATCGTGGTATCGAGATCAATCAAAATGCAGTCGTACCCGTACTTCTCCGCTGCCGTGAGATGCGCCCGCGCTGCCGACTCCGGCTTTTCAAGATAATCGCGCAACGGAATACCGGCCTCCTTCGCCGCCATCAGGAAATTGTGCAGACACACCGGCACCCGGTCGGGTGTCCGACCGGCGAGGACGGCCTCGACTCGTCGCAGCGCTTTCATCA
>CAZJCX010000102.1:9084-11354 GCA_964544425.1 uncultured Verrucomicrobiota bacterium | reverse complement strand
TGCGTGTCGAACGTGTACGTGCAGACGAGACCACCGGGGTAGATGATGTTGGTCGTGTTGCCATTGAGGTCGTGCCGATAACCCACCGACCAACTTGCACTGCCGGCGGTGGTCGTGGCATTCGTTAGCCGGTCGCGATTGTCGTAGCGCAAGGCGAGGTTGACCACCTTCGCGAACGCCGTCGAGTTCGTCGCCCACGCGTTCGTCAGATTCGAGTTGGCGTCATACCGCAGGATCGTCCGCTGACCCGTGCTCGCATAGACGATGTTCGTGAGCCGGTTGATCCCATCGTACAGATAGCGCGTCGCCACCCCGGCGGCATCCGTGCGATTCGTCATGTTACCGACGGCGTCGTAGCGGAAGGTGGCGACCTGATTGAGGGCGTTGGTGACGGTTTTGACGCGACCCTGGGCATCCACGCCGAACTTGGTGACGCGGTTCTCGGCGTTGGTGAATGATGTCCGATAGCCCAAGCCATTATAGCCAAACTGTTCGACGGCCCCCGAAGGCCGGGTCTTCCTCGTGAGCCGGCCCAAGGGGTCATACAACAAACCTGTGGGATAGCCCAATGCATCCACAGTGTTGGTCAGCCGACCGAGGGCATCGTACTCGAAGTCTTGTTCGCCGATGGGCAACAACTGCCAGACCAGACGATTGAGGCGGTCGTATTGGTTGGTGGTGAGATTGTTCAGCGCGTCGCGGGCGGTCAGGGTGTTGCCGTTGGGGTCGAAGGTGAACTTGCGGCTGTCCGCGCCGAAGACGGTGTTGGTGACGCGGCCGACGGCGTCGAGGCGATTAGTTGTCCAATAGCCGCGCGGGTTGCGGGCGGCGATGAGGCGGTCGGCGGCATCATAGACGTTGCTGCTCACGCCACCGTCCGGACCGGTGACCGTGAGCGGCTTGTAGGCCGCCGTGTAGGTGTAGCTCGTCGCCCGGCTGAGCGCGTTGGTGGTGGTCTTGAGCAAGCCGTTGTTGTAGTAGGTGTTTTTGACGATGAAGCCGGCACCGTCGGTGACCTGGGTTACCAATCGCCGTTTGTCATAGGTGTAGGTGGTGGTCTTGCCGTTGGCGTTCACGACGCTGTCGAGGTCGCCATAAAGATCGAAGTTGTGGTTGATCGTGCCGGCATCCGTGCTGGAGACCAAATCTATATAACCGCTGGTGGTATAGGTGTTGGTAGTCGTGGAAAGGGTTTGTCCTCCGGCCACGACTGTGATGACATGGGGTTGCCCCTTCGGATGGTAAGTGGTCCGGGTCTCGACGCCGAGGGAATCCACGACGTTGGTCAGGTGATGCTCACTGTCGTATGCCATGCGAATGACCTGATTCAACGCGTTGGTCACGGCAATGAGACGGTGCAGGGAATCAAACACGCGGGTGATGACGCGTTGCTCGGTAGTGCCCACGGCTTCGGTGATCTTTTTCAGGTTCTGGTTGCCGTCGTACTCGAAGCGATTGGTGACGCCGCGCGCATCGACGGTGAGAATCGGATGGTTCTGGCCGTCATAAACCGTGGTGGTCTTCGCCCCATCGGCGGCCTCCATGCCAACGGTGCGCCCCTGCCGGTCGTAGAAGTAGGTCGTCTTCTGGCCGAGCGGATTCACTTCCACGGCGCGACGGTCGGCGATGTAGAAGTTCCACGGCTGGCCGGTGCCCGAGATCTGATTGGTGACCTGGCCGAGGGAGTTGTAGAAGTTTTGGATGGTGGTGATGCCTTCGGGATCAACCAGCGAGGTGATGCGATGTCCGCTGTCGTAGTTGATGCGCCATTTCTGGGCGGCGGAGTCCACGACGCCGGTCAAGTTGCCGCTGGCATCGTAAGTGAAATTCACGTCGTGGATGGCGCTATTGTCATAGACGCGGGACAACCGGTTGCCGGTATAGGTAAAATGCAGTGCCTTGCTGCCGAAGTCGGAGGAAACGACCGAAGTGAGATTGGTCGTCGTGGCGTTATACGTGAACGTCAGGCGGTTGCCGTCGGGGTCGGTGATCCGACTGAGCTTCCGGTTCGCGCCGAAGGTGTAGGTGTTGCCCAATCGCTCTTGAACGACATACACCCCGCTGCTGACCACCAGACTCGCCGTTACGCCGGGCGGAGGTGTGTAAATGCCATCTGGTTGCCGGTTGTAGGTCATGGCCTTCGTGCCCAGATAGACGGAAACGGAATGATCAGTGATCTGATTGATCATCCAGTTGGCCACCAGGGCCGCCACCGACCAGCTTTGCGCGGTGTCCTCATTTGCCAAGAGGTCGTGGAGCGCCGTCGCGCC
>CAZJCX010000102.1:3916-9074 GCA_964544425.1 uncultured Verrucomicrobiota bacterium | reverse complement strand
AGCTTCCGCCGCAGGAGGACAAGCCGCAGCTTCGCCGTGGCCGGATGCTGGAGCGCCGTCGCGCCGACGAGTACAGCCGTGGCATCCTGCGGGGCGCGTTGTCCCAGACTTGCGACAAAGTCGCTGTGGAGTTGAGCTGAAATGTTATAGCTGTGCGTCCAACCAAAGCCCAGCGAGCGATCTCGATTCCGCGCCAACGACGTGTAATGCCGAGTGAATTCCAATCCCATCGGGCCTCCCAACCAAAGGTCCTTGTTATCGTAGAGGTACGCGCCCGTTTTCAAATCCACCGGATCCCAACTCACAGGATTCACCACCTGCACGGCCGAGACTACTTTCGGAATCTGCACGGCCTGCACAGTGGGAAGATTGAGGGTCGCGGCCACACCGCCATACCCACCGAAATATCCGCCTCCAATGATCATGCCCAGGCTGGCGGAAGTATCGGACGCGAAATAATCGACGTAACCTTTACCCACCCATTGCTGGTTGGTCAGCGAACCGCTCTGAGGCAGAATCAACGTGTGGCCCGCGGACGTTGCGCTCGAAAGCGCGCTCAGGTCGCCCGAACTGTAGCCACTCAACTGGGATTGCACCGTGGACCAGTTGTTGGACGTGGCGCGAAATGTCTTGTGGCCTTTGGAATTGCCGTCTTTGATCAACCGGATTGTGGACACCGCCGCCCGATTCGTATGCTGCATTTGCTCGAGCACGCCATGCTCCATGGCGCTTTGCGTGTACAGTTCGTTCTTGAGTCCCGCCAATCCCGCCAGCAGACTGTTTTCGTATGGCGCTGAGACTTGATTCTTCAGATCCACATAATAACCGGCTTCTTGGGCAACGATGCCGGCGCGATGATGGGTGATGGTCCGCAGGCCGGCCAGTCGCTCGTTGATGCTGGCAAATAAATCCGTCTCTTGAAGCCAGGCCTGCCCGACGGATTGCAGCGCCGCGCCGAGTTTGCGGGTACTCGTGTCGGGCACTCCCGCAGCGTTCATTTCCTCCAAGTCCTTGAAGGCGGCTTCGACCATGCGACCGTTGTGATTCCCGCCAAAGCCCATCGCGACCACGTATGTGTTGTTGGTGCTGCGAGTCAGATTGTAGGTGGCTGATTGGTCAAACACTGTGCTGGGATAGGGATGGGTGATATTGAGCGTGACCGCCACTGCCGCTCCCTGCGTCCCCGAGTCCTCGATCACCAGTGTATCGTCCAGCCGTACCTGTCCCTTAACGGAGCCAGCGACATTCGTGTAACTGATCCAGAGTTTGCGATGGCTAATCTCATGCAAGTTGAGATTCGTCGCGACGCCGCCATGTGTCAGCGTCAGGTGATGATGTTGCCAGCTCGGCAACTCGCTCTCGGTGGTGGACTGCGAGACGGTGAATCGCAACATTTGTGCTCCGGACAGCAGGTTCGTGACAACTTCGGGGACGGTGGCGCGTTGGCCCACGATGTCCTCCCAAGTCGCATTCGGATAGTTGGTCAAAAGCTGTCCCCGTAACGTACCGGCGAGGCCATTGAGATGATTGTTGAGATTCGTTTCGTTGAGCGACTGCGCGTAATCGGTGGTGATCGTCCCACCCGCCGCAGTGTAAAGCGCACTGCGGCTGTAACTCATCAGGGATGCCAGATTGACGCCGTTGGTTTTTATCGTTGGCTTGAAGGATGGGTCCAAGTCATAGTTCGTGCCGCTGATGTTCACCCGCACCCACACGTGCGGCAAGATGACTTCAGTAGTGTTCGTTGCCCAAAGATAGCAGGCGTTTCCTGCAACGCTGATAACCTGAGTGAAATCATTGTTTACGCAAAACCAAGCGGGAGCGTTGTAGCCATTCGCTGAAGTCATTGGAAAGTTAGCGCCACTTCCCAGATCTTCACGTGTGCGAACATAGTCGGCGGTGTAACCGGCGGCGCGGAGCAATTCCACGAGCAAGGATGCCTGGTCGGCATCGTTGCCTTGCCGATCCAACAACGTGCGCTCCGGCCCCCGCAATAAGCCATAGTACGGCGTGTAATCGATCTCGTTGCGAACAAACTCATAGATGAGGGCGGGGTCGTTCTGAAGAGCCCGGGCCGTCTCGGCCACCAAGTTCGAGACGCCGGGACCGCCGCTGCCCGACAGCAACATCACCCCGCCACCGCCGCCGAGCGGTTGTATATCGGGACTCGGGGCCGTCGGCTCGCTGCCTTGAATTGTCAACTGTCCGAGAGTGGGCTGGGTCTGCAGGTCGGCGGCGCGGTAGTGCCAGCCCGGTCCCGCCGGCTCGGCGAGGGCGGCGGTGATGGCCCAGCCGATGACATTCGCGACAGCGAATACCCGGACAAAGCAGGACACACGTTCCGCTGGTCTGCCGCCGGCTCTAGCGGAAGAGACAGGCAGGATGCCTGTCCTACTTTCGTTCCTAAAACTCCGTTTGAACTTGTTCATGATCGCGCCCCTCAAGTTCACCCGGTTCATGGCCTCACCATCCGATCCTGATTCAGATTATGACCGCTTGAGTACCGACTCGCGCCAGCAGCGTTCTTGTCGTAGAAGACGTCGGTTAGACGGCCATCCACATCGAAGTAGTACCGGATCGTGGCGACGTTGCTGGTGTTCACGGTGCCAAACGGCCCGGCGCTGAGCGCCTGAATGTATTCCTCCAGATTGGAAAAACCGTCGCTATCCGCATCGCCGAGTGGATCAACCACCGAGGGATTCGAGCCGTGCTGAACCTCCCAACCATCCGGTAGCGTGTCCCCGTCGGTATCGGGATTCTCGGGGTCCGTGCCGTAGGTATTGAGTTCGGCGAGGTTAATGAGGCCGTCGCCGTCCGTATCGGTATTGTAGATCGTCGCCACTTCATTCGAGGAAAGGGCGTAATCGTAGAGGCGCACGTCGTCGAGGCGGCCATCGAAATCAAAATCCGGAGCGCGCCAGCGTCCGATACTCAGATCGCCAGAATGGGAACTTGGATAATTCAATGTGCCCTCTCCCGTTTTCGCGCCATCAATCCAAATCTCGGCCTGATTTGAACCTGTCCCCCGCAATAAGCCCACGATGTGATACCACCGGGCGACCACCACCTTTTGGGTCGAAGTGATGAACTGTGGTGAGAAACCATCTCCCGAGTACAGCAAGATCGTGCCGTCGTTGCCACCAAAAGCCAGGGCATAGCGCGCCCACTCCGTCGGTGTGGCACCCTTGGCAATCAAGGCGGCTTCCCATCCATTCGGCGTCGACAGGGAAGCGAATCTGGCAAACGTGCTAATGGTAAACGGCCCGGTAATGTCGATCGTCGAAGCGTGCGTCACATTGACGAAGTCGTTGGTTGCGTCGAAGCTCAGCGAAAAGTCCGCCACGCCATTGGTCCAGACCGGTCCATTGGTCAACGTTCCCGTATTGCCACTGCCGCTGGAATCAGTGGCGGTCGTACCACTGCCTTCGTCAAACTCCCACCACCCGACGAGCGATGACGACGACAAGAGGAAACTGCCCCCACCGCCTGAACTTTCGCTGAGCGGTGGGGAGGTCAGAAGTTGCGCTGCTTGATCCTCGTCGAAACCGTCGCCATCCTCGTCGATGTACACCACCGTTCGGTGCACCGTCAGTTCGCCCTCCCCCCGGCGCAGTCGGAGCGTTGCCGCGCTCGGATGGGCCGCCCACGGTAGATCATAGGCGGCGGCCATAGTCTGATTACTGCCCGTGACAAGATTGCCAAACAGATTCGTCGCGACCGTGTGACTGTTCTCATCCAACAGGTCGACCAGCAGCGACGCGCCCTTTTGGTCGAACCACGCCACCTCCAGCACCACGTTGCTGGCGGCGTTACCGGTAAGGTTCGTCATTGCGGCCCGATCCAGGTAGATGAGCAACGCCCCAAAATCCTTTGGTTCCCCTGCCGCCACGTGCCAGCCATTCGTCAACCATTCGCCGCCGATTTTCTCGGCTCCCAACCACCACATCGGTCCCGATGCTAAGTACTCATCTCCGTGGGTGGATTCTGGATTTCCCCACCTCATAACCGCTCGCGAAAGGGGTTGGTCATCTACTCCGTTTGGCCAGTTGTCCGCGTCGTCATCCCGCTCGACTGCAGAGGCCAGCGAGAGTCCGGAAATCATCCCCATCAATCCCAAGCACAACAGCGCTACCTGTGTCCGTGCAAATTTAGCACGCAGTCGCTTCCATGCTTTATACAGCTTGCGTTCCTCGGCTCTCACGGTTCGTCTCCCGCGCAAATCACCCTCTCCAACCCCACTTTACGACTGCCCTTGACCAACACAAAATCGCCTTCCTTCAACAACCCGCGCGCGGCGTCTTGGGCCTCGACGGCGTCCTGCAAAATCAACACCCGCTGCATCTCCATCCCCGCGGCCAAGGCCGCTTCCGCGAACTGTTTCGCCAGCGGGCCGACCGTCAGCAACAACGCCAAATCGCTCCGCGCGGCCAACTCACCGACCTGCCGGTGGGCTTCAGTTGTCCACGCGCCGAGTTCGAGCATATCGCCGAGGATCGCGATCTTGCGGCCCGGCCACGGCTGCTCGCGGATCATCTGCAACGCGGCTTTCATCGAGGGAACATTCGCGTTGTAGCAGTCGTTGACGAATCGGATGCCGTCCCGATCCACCACCTGCATCCGCATCGCCGGGTACTGGACATTCTCCAAGCCCTCGCGGATCTCGTCCAAATCCATCCCGGCAAAGTAGCCAACCGCCGCCGCTTGCAGCGCGTTGTAAATCTGATGCCGCCCGACCGTCTTCAACCGCACAATCACATCCTCGCGTTTCTTCGCGATGTTCAGGCGGAACTTCACGTCGCCGTTGATCACAATGTTGCTGGCGCGGATATCGGCGAACTGATCAATCCCGACCGTGATGACGGTGGCGCGGGTGCGGCTGCGCAATTCCGGGCACCATTTGTCGTCGGCATTGAGCACCGCCAGCCCGTCGCCGTTGCGCGGGAGGTACTCGAGCGGCGTGCCTTCCTCCTGCGCGACGCCGGCTTCGTCGCCGAGGAACTCGACGTGGGCGAGACCGATGTTCGTGACCACGCCAATCTCGGGCCGCACCAGTTCCGCCAACACGCGCATCTCGCCGGGATGGTTCGAGCCGAGCTCGATCACGCCGAAATCGTGCGCCGCGTCGAGCGCGAGCAGGCTGAGGGGAACGCCAATGTGG
>CAZJCX010000102.1:0-3888 GCA_964544425.1 uncultured Verrucomicrobiota bacterium | reverse complement strand
GGGTTTTGTGGGCGTGAAACCGCTCGCCGAGCACGGCGGCGATCATCTCTTTCGTGGTGGTTTTACCGCAGGCGCCGCTGATTCCAATCAGGCGCGTGGTCGGGGGCAAGAGACGGCGGTAGTTGGTTGCGAGTTTGTGCAATGCGGTGAGGGTGTCCTGTACTTGGAGAAGCGCCAGGGCACTAGGCGAGTTGATTGCACGGGTAGGATCCGACACTACCGCCGCGCTTGCCCCCGATCGGGCAGCGTCTGAAACAAATTCATGACCGTCAAACCGCGGTCCCTGCAACGCCACAAAACAGCTCCGCGGCGTCAGCGACCGGGTATCGGTGCTGATCCGCTCCACCGGCGCGTCGGGATTACCCCGAATCAGCCGGGCGTCACAGAGTTCCGCCAGTTGACCCAAATTCATCGTGTCCACCGTTTGCCGAATTCTGCGTAGTATTCCTCCACCACCTGCCGGTCGTGGAACGGGACAACGGTGTCGGCAAATTCCTGATACGCCTCGTGACCTTTGCCGGCGATCAGCACCGTGTCGCCCTCGCGCGCGATGTCGAGCGCGCGTTCGATGGCTTCCCGGCGGTCTTCGATCACCATGAAATTCTTCGCGTCCGCCGCAAACCCGGTCTGCACCTGCTGCAGGATGTCCGCCGGATTCTCGGTGCGGGGATTGTCGCTGGTGACAATCGCGAAGTCCGCCAACTCCGCCGCCGCCGCGCCCATCGGCTGGCGTTTGCCCTTGTCGCGGTCGCCGCCGCAGCCGAACACCACGATCAACCGGCCGCGCGTCAGTTCGCCGACCGTCAGCAACACATTCCGCAACGCGGCCGGCGTGTGCGCGTAATCCACATAGACATCGACCGGATCGCTGACCGGCACGCGTTCCAGCCGGCCCGGCACCGGGCGCAGCCCGCGCAGCCCCTGTTGAATCGCCTCGACCGGCAAGCGCATCGCCAGCGCCGCGGCGATCGCGCCGAGGGCGTTGTGGACGTTGTACCGGCCCAGCAATGGCAGCGTCACCGGGAAACTCGCTTGCGGGGCGCGCACGAAGAACGTCGTCCCCAGCCGCGTCACCTGAATCTCCCGGGCGCCGATGGCAGCCGCATCTGAGACGCCGTACGTGAGCACGGCGTTTTCCCCACCCAGACTGTCCACCAACCGGCGCCCGTAAGAGTCATCCACATTCACCACCGCCACGCCGTCCTTCTCGCGCCGGCTGAGGTGGCGAAACAGTTGGGACTTGGCCGCGAAATAATTCTCCATCGTCCCGTGATAATCCAAATGGTCCTGCGACAAATTCGTGAACACCGCCACGTCGAAATCCACCTCATCCACCCGGTGCTGCTCCAGCGCGTGCGAGCTGACCTCCATCGAAACCGCGCCGCACCCCGCCTGCAACATCTGCCGCATCATCTCCTGAATCTCGACCGACTCCGGGGTGGTGCGCGACGCGGGAATCACCCGTTCGCCGATCTCGTACTGCACCGTCCCCATCAAACCGGTCATCGTGCCCGCCGCCTCCCAAATGGACTTCATCATGAACGCCGTCGTCGTCTTCCCGTTCGTCCCCGTCACGCCGACGACCTGCAGCCGCTGCGCCGGCTGTTCGTAAAACGCCGCCGCCGCCCGCGCCAACGTCTGCCGCGCATCCTGGACGCGGATCCGCGTCGCGCGCGGACTCAACCCGCTGTCCCGTTCCAACACCACCGCCGCCGCGCCCCGGTCAATCGCCGCGTCCACATACCGGTGCCCATCCGTCCGCTCGCCGCGCATCGCCACGAACAGATGCCCCGGCAACACCCGCCGCGAATCGTACGCGATGCCGGTAATCTCCCGGTCGAGGGTGCCTTCCACCGCCAACGGATTCACATCTTTGACCAATTCGGAAAGTTTCATGAGAAATCTCCTTCGCCCGGTTCCACGTTTTGCGGCGGGATACCGAGATACGGCGCGACCTTTTCCGCCACGCCGCGGAATACCGGCCCCGCCACCGTTCCGCCGTAATACCCGCCCACCGCCGGGTCATCCAACGTCACCAAAATCGAAATCTGCGGATCATGCGCCGGCAGGTAACCGATGAACGACGAGTAGTACTTCCGCACGTATTGGCCGTTCTCAATCTTCTGCGCCGTGCCCGTCTTGCCGGCCACGTCATAGCCGTTCACCGCGGCCCGCTGCGCCGTGCCGTCCGGCGTGGCGACCTTGCGCAACGACGACGTGAGCAAAATGCTCGCGCGCGGCGAAATCACCTGCCGCACCAACTGCGGCGAATACGAAATCACCGGCTGCCCGTCCCCATCCGTCACGCTCTTCACCAACATCGGTCGCAGCAACCGTCCGCCGTTCGCCACGGCGTTCATCGCCAGCAACATCTGTAACGGCGTCACGGCGATCTCGTGCCCCATCGGAATCCGCGTGATTGAAAGTTTCGTCCAGCGCGACAACGGATGCGCAATCCCGGCCACTTCGCCCGCCATTGCAATCCCCGTGCGCTGCCCGAACCCAAACGCCCGGATATACTCGTGCAGCCGCTGCGGCCCCATCCGCAACGCGATCTTCGCCGTGCCGATGTTGCTCGATTTGTGCAAAATCTCGTCCACGCTCAACACCCCGTGCGGATGCGCGTCATGCAACGCCCGGCCTGCGTAAATGAACGCGCCGTTCTCGCAATCGAACCGGTCGGCCAAACTCACCGTCCCATCGCTGATCGCCCCGGCAATGATCGCCACCTTGAACGTCGAACCCGGCTCCGCCACGTCGCTGATGCACCGATTGCGCCGCGCGTCCGCCGCCGCCTCGCCGGGCGCGTTCAAGTCAAACGTCGGCCGGCTGCTCATCGCCAAAATCTCTCCCGTGGCCGGCCGCGACACGATGATCATCGCCCCCGCGGGCCGGTGCGCCTCCATCGCCTTGTCCAACTCCGTCTCCGCGATGTGCTGGATCACCTGATCAATCGTCAACGTCACCCGCAACCCGTCGCGCGGCCCGATCGCCTCGTTGCGCCGCGCCCGAATCTCCCGGCCCTTGCGGTCGCGTTCGATAATCTCGTACCCCGACCGCCCGTTCAGGTACGAATCCATCACCGCCTCGATGCCCTGCACGCCACGATGCTGCCCGTCCACAAACCCAATCACATGACTCGCCAACACCCCGTTCGGGTATGTCCGCGCATATTGGTCTTCGTAAAAAATGCCCTTTAGTTTCAGGTCGCGGATTTTTTGCACCGTCTCCAAATCCACCCGCTGCTTCAGCCGCACGTACCGGCCCGGCCGCGTCAACCGCGCCAGCAACTCCGCCTCGCCGACCTGCAACAACGGCGCCAGTTGCCGTGCCAACTCCGGCGCCTTCGGTGCCGTCAAACTCGGATCCGCCGTGATGATGTTCACCGATTGGCTGTTCGCGAGCAGGTTGCCGTTGCAATCCAAAATCGGCCCGCGCCGGCCTTGCCGGTGCAAAACCTGGCCGTGAATCTTCGTCACCTCCGCGCGCAACTCCGGCGCCCGCAGCACCTGCAAGTGCACTAACCGGAATCCCAACGCGCTGAACCCCGCGCCGATCACGCACACCACCATCGCCGCGCGTTTGACCTGGGGCGCCAGACTCACCGCCGCACCACCAGATTCCGCGCTGCTTCCGCGCGCTGCGCCGCCATGAACTGCACTTCCCACGCCGCCGTCGGCTCCCACATCCGCACGGTCTGCGCTTCCCGCGCCGGACTAAGACCGAGCTGATACTGCTGGTTGCGGGATTCGAGAAAGCCCGGCGACTTCAGTTGCGCGAGCTGCGCCGCCAACATCGCGTTGCGCTTCTCCAACGAACCCAGCGTCGCCTCCCGCCGTTTCAGTTCGTCGCCGAGCCGGTAAATCTGGTTCTTGTTCCAGACGTACC
>CAZJCX010000101.1:9875-11358 GCA_964544425.1 uncultured Verrucomicrobiota bacterium | reverse complement strand
AACTGGTTCGTAACGTCTGCTTCCGCAACGCGCAGGCGTATTTCCCGCTGGCGCTGTGACGGCCGCTTGATGGGGAGCTGGAAATTGTTGCCGCGCCCTTCCGGGCGCGAGCGCTGATCCTCACGCCCGGAACGGCGCTCCCACAAAGAATGGGTAGGTGACTGTCTCACGAAAAAACAAACCCCCGCGGGGCGCGCGGGGGTTTGCTGGTGTGGGTTGCCCGGGGTTGACTACGAGCAGCCCATCGAGTTGCCGCAGTTGAGGCACTTGTAACAAGCGCCGTTGCGGACGGTGATCGCGCCGCAGGTGTCGCAGGCGGGCGCGTCCGTCATGAAATGCTCCACCGTCCGGCTCAGTTGCTGCACGGCGGAGAGCGGTCGGGCGACGATGGTCGTGGGGCGGGAAGGTGCCTCGCTCGTTTGGGCGAGGTCTTCCACAGGACGATTCACCGCGCGTTTTTCCTGTTCTGCCACCTCCTTGAGCGGCAGTTCCGCCTGGCCGGCGTTGGGCGAGTTCTGTTCCCGGTAGCCGGGGATGAACTGGAACGCGAGCCAGCGGAAAAGGTAATCGGTGATGCTCTTGGCGATCGGGATGTCCGGGTTCTTGGTGAAGCCGGACGGTTCGAACCGTTGGTGTGCGAATTTCTTCACCAGCGTTTCGAGCGGGACGCCGTATTGGAACGCCAGGCTGACGAGCGTGCCGATGGTGTCCATCAACCCGCCAATCGCCGAGCCTTCCTTCGCCATGGTGATGAACAGCTCACCGGGCGCGCCATCCTCGTACAAGCCGACCGTGATGTAGCCTTCGTGGCCGGCAATATCGAACTTGTGGGTGAGCGCTTGGCGCGTGTCCGGCAGGCGGTGTCGCAACGGCGTCTCCATCTTTTGCCGCAACTGGCCGATCTCGCTTTCGAGTTCGAGGATCCGTCTGCGGAAGTCGTCGTTCTCCTTCTTGACGCCCTCCACGTCGGTCTTGCCGCTGGCGCCATTGGATTTGGAAGTGTTGAGCGGCTGGCTGCGTTTGGAGCCGTCGCGGTAAATGGCGACCGCCTTGAGTCCGAGCCGCCACCCCTCGAGGTACGTCTGCATGATGTCTTCAACGGTACATTCCTGCGGCATGTTGACCGTCTTGGAAATTGCGCCGCTGAGGAACGGCTGGGCCGCCGCCATCATCTTGAGGTGCGCCAGGTACTGGATGCTGCGTTTGCCCTTGGCCGGCTTGAACGCGCAGTCAAACACCGGCAGGTGTTTCTCCTGCAAGTGCGGCGCGCCCTCGATCGTATCATGCCCATCAATGAATTGGACGATCTCCGCAATCTGTTCGCCCGTGTAACCGAGCTTTTGCAGCGCCATCGGCACAGTGCGGTTGACGATCTTCAACATCCCGCCGCCCGCGAGCAGTTTGTATTTCACCAAGGCGATGTCCGGCTCCACACCGGTCGTGTCGCAGTCCATCATAAACGCGATCGTGCCGGTCGGGGCGA
>CAZJCX010000101.1:8503-9850 GCA_964544425.1 uncultured Verrucomicrobiota bacterium | reverse complement strand
GAGCACGGTGACCTGCGAGTTGCGGTAGCCGAAACGGCGGCCCAACTCGACCGCCTCGTCGCCGCAACGCTGCGCCGCCTCGCGCAGGTAATCCGGGCAGCTCGCGTGAATCCGCTTCACGGAGTCGCGATGCATTTCCATGACTTGCAACATCGGCTCGCGGTTCTTGGCAAAATCCTCGAACGCGCCCAAACGCTCCGCGACCCGCGCGGATTGCGCGTAGGCGTGCAAGTGCATGATCGCCGTGATCGCCCCGGCCATGGCGCGCCCCGAATCGCTGTCGTACGGCAAACCGAGCGCCATCAGCAGCGAACCGAGGTTCGCGTAGCCGAGACCGAGCGGCCGGTAGAGGTGACTGTTGCGGGCGATGTCTTCCGTGGGATAGCTCGCGTTGTCCACGAGGATTTCCTGCGCGGTGATGTAAATCTCCACCGCCGCCTTGAACCGTTCGACATCAAACGTGCCGTCAGCACGGAGAAACTTCATCAAGTTCAACGACGCGAGGTTGCAGGCGCTGTCGTCGAGGAACATGTACTCGGAGCACGGATTGCTGGAGTTGATCGGGCCGGTGGTCTTGCAGGTGTGCCAGCGTTGGATCGTGTCCTCGTACTGCACGCCGGGATCGCCGCACGTCCACGTCCCTTCCGCAATGCCGAGCATCAGTTCGCGCGCCTTGAATGTCGGGCCGGGCTTGGCCGGGTTGGTGACCCAGTGCGTCGTCCAATCCTTGTCCTCAATGACCGCCTTCATGAAGTCGTCGGTGACGCGGACGCTGAGATTTTCGTTTTGGAAGCTGACGGAACCGTAGGCATCCCCGTTGAAGTCGCCCGCGTATCCCTGTTCGATCAACGACCACGCTTTCTTCTCCTCCTTCGGTTTGGCCTCGATGAAGTCTTTGATGTCCGGGTGCCAGACTTTCAATGTGTTCATCTTGGCTGCCCGGCGGGTTTTCCCACCGGACTTCACCACGCTGGCAATCGCGTCGTACACCGTCAGGAACGCGAGCGGACCGCTGGGCCGACCGCCGCCGGAGAGTTTTTCGTGCCGGCTGCGGAGGGTGGACAGGTCCGTGCCGGTGCCGCTGCCGTACTTGAACAGCATCGCCTCAGCGCGCGCCAGTTCCATGATGTCTTCCATCGTGTCGCCGACGGACTGGATGAAGCAAGCGGAGCACTGCGGATATTCGTACTGCGTGGTGGCCTGTTTGATCTGCTGGCTCGCGCGGTCATAATAGAAGTTACCGGGGCCGCTGTTCTTGCCGATGTGATACTGGTGGTACAACCCGCAGTTGAACCAGACCGGCGAATTGAACGAGCCATGCTGGTTGATGCACAGCCACGTCGACTC
>CAZJCX010000101.1:8120-8366 GCA_964544425.1 uncultured Verrucomicrobiota bacterium | reverse complement strand
TATTTGGACACGACCACCTTCGTGGCGAGGATGGACCACGACTTCGGCACCTCGACGTTCTCCTGCTTGAAGATCGTTTTGCCGGTATCATCCGTGATTTCCGCCGTGCGCCGCTCCCATTCGAGTTCCTCGAATGGCCTGACGGCGGCCTTGCTGAACACCCGCGCCACCGTCAGACCGGGCTTCTTTTTCTCCGGTGATCGCTTGGTTCGTTTGGTGGTGGTGGACACGTCGCTGCCAAACTCT
>CAZJCX010000101.1:4675-8088 GCA_964544425.1 uncultured Verrucomicrobiota bacterium | reverse complement strand
GAAACATCCTCAACGCCTTTCACATCAATCATGGTACAGCCTCCTTTTAATCGGAAAATGGTGCTGCGAACCGCTTCCCCCAGAAAGCTACTAATAGTGTGTTCGCATCACTACACTACCCCATATATTGTGTTTTTCCCGGCGTTCAAGAAAAAAATTCTCGCGGCCGAAACTTTTTTCCAGAACCGCAACTTTCTCGTTACTTTTGTGCGAAATTTTTTTGCGCGCGCGCCCGGCACTCGAACACCACCGGACTGCCGGTGAACTCCCAGACGCTGCGGAGCCGGTCGGCGAGGAAGCGCTGATAGTGCGGCGTGAGGCACCGGACATCGTTCACAAACAACACAAATGTGGGCACCGGACTCGGTTTTTGGAACGCATAGAAGATCTTGAAGCGCTTGCCGTGGATATACGGCGGCGGATACGAGTCGAGCGCGCGACCCAACACCTGATTGAGCCGCGGCGTGTCGGCGCGGGCTTGGCGGGCGCGTTCCACGCGCGTGATCAGCGAAAACAATTCATTCACGCGCTCGCCTGTCTTGGCAGACGCAAACAGGACGGGCGCCCAGTCGAGAAAGAACAATTCCTTCCGCAACGCCGCGAGGTATTCCTCCTTAAACGTGGGCGGTTTGTCCCCCTTCCGCGCGGGTTTGCGGATTTTTCGCTCCTCGTCGGCCGCCAAATCCCACTTGTTCACCAAAATCACGCAACTGCGCCGCGCCTCATCAATCAAGCCGCCAATCCGCTTATCCTGTTTCGTCACGCCCTCCGCCGCATCCATCACCAGCACGGCAATGTCACATTCCCGGATGCTTCGCTCGGCGCGCATCAGTCCAAATTGATCCACCGATGTCCGAATTTTGCTGCGATGCCGCAGTCCCGCCGTGTCAATCAGCACATACCGGCGGTCGCCGACGCTGAACGGCACATCCACCGAATCGCGAGTCGTGCCGGGTATGTCGCTGACGATGGTACGGTCGCTCTGCAAAATGCAGTTGATCAGAGATGACTTGCCGGCGTTGGGTTTCCCGACGATCGCGATGCGCGGTGCCGCTGGTTCCTCCCCCGCGACGCTGGCCGGGAAGTCCGCCGTCGCCGCATCCAGCAACTCGCGCACGCCCAACCCGTGAGCCGCGGCGATCGGGAACGCGTCGCGAAAACCCAACTCCGCAAACTCGCCCACGCCCGCGTCGCGCCGGTACGAGTCCACCTTGTTGACCGCGAGCACCACCGGCTTGCCGCACGCGCGCAACTTGCGGGCAATCTCGATGTCCAACGGCGCGACGCCCGCCGTGACATCCACCACCAGCACGATGACCGTCGCCATCTCGATGGCCACTTCCGCCTGCCGCAACATCGCGGCCGCCATCGGATCGCGCGCCCGTTCGTCGTCCATGAACGCGATACCCCCGGTATCTACCGCCTCAAACGATTTCTCCTCCCACCGGGCCGGTGCGCTGACCCGGTCGCGGGTCACGCCGGGTTCCTCATGCACAATGGCGATCTTGCGGCCCACAATCCGGTTGAAGAGCGTGCTCTTCCCGACGTTCGGGCGGCCGACGATGGCGAGAATGGGCGTCATGAAGTGCGAGGGTTTTACCAACATTATCCCAACACGCCAGCCCGAATATGGTAGCGTCCCCGCCGTGAACGCCCGCGCCGTCGCCCTCCAACTGCTCCAACGCTGGTCCGGCAGCCGCGCCCTCGCCGATGAATTGCTCGGCGACGTGAAGCTGCCGGCCGCTGACCGCGCGTTCGTGCAGGAATTATTCTACGGCTGCCTCCGCCAGAAACTCGCGCTCGAATACCTCATCCACCACCACGCCGGCAAACCGCCGCGCCCCGTCGTTGCCCACCTTCTACTGATGGGTCTGTATCAACTGCACTTCATGCGGGTCGCGCCCCACGCCGCCGTCCACGAAACGGTCGAACTCGCTAAACAACACGCCAGCCCTGCCGAAGCCCGGTTCGTCAACGCACTCCTGCGTCGCGTGGATCCTGGTGCGCTCGCGCAAGCCGAACCGTGGGTACGCCTCTCTCATCCGCAGTGGCTCTGGCAGCGCCACGGCGATGCCTGGTGTGAATGGAACAACCAACCGCCGCACCTCTACGCCCGCCGCAACACGATCAAATCCAAAGAAACCGGCATCTACCGGATTGAAGACCCCACCGGCCTCTTCGACTCCCCAGAGTGGAAAAACGGCGAGATTTATCTCCAAGACCCATCCACGCTCGTCGCCGTGGACATCCTCGATCCGCAACCCGGTGAGGAAGTTCTCGATATGTGTGCCGCGCCCGGCGGCAAGACGACCTACATCGCCCAGAAAATGCAAAACCGCGGCCGCATCCTCGCCGCGGATTCCTCCAACAGCCGGTTGGGACTCGTCACCGAAAACTGCCGGCGACTCGGCGTCGAAATCGTCGCCACCCTCCCCTGCGAAGGCACGCGGCTCGACCGGTGCTTGCGCGGTCAACAATTCGACCGCGTGTTGCTGGACGCTCCGTGCAGCAATACCGGCGTCATGCGGCGCCGTCCCGATTTGCGGTGGCGGCTGACCGAAGCGGAAATCGGTCGGTTGGCCAAACTTCAGCGGCGACTCCTGGAAAAAGCATTCGAGTTCGTCAAACCCGGTGGCGTGCTCGTATACAGCACCTGCAGCCTTGAACCGGAAGAAAACCAACAAGTCATCGCCGGCATGCCCGGCCTCGAAACCATCCGGGAAATCATCCCGCCCCGCGACCAGGTGGACGGCGCCTTCGTCGCCCGCTTCCGCCGCCCCTCACTCTAATCCTCCTCCGCGAGTGGGGAGCGGCACCAGAGTACGGAGCCGGTGTGCGGCGTTCAATCCGCGAGCGGCACCTCGTTCCCGCGACGCTTCTTCATCTGTTCGCGGTGCGCATCCCACGTGGCTTTCTGTTCCGCCGACAACGTCGCGGTGAATTGCTGCAGGGAGCTGCGCCGCAACTCCATCACCGGTTTGTGCAACTCCCGCATCTGCCCGCCCAATTCCTTGGCTTTAGCCTTGTCGTCACTCGCTCGCGCGGCTTTCATCTCTGCCCGCAACTTCTTCGCTTGATCTTTGTGCTCGGCCGCGTGCTGCTTGCGTGCGGCGGCAAACTCCTTTTCCAACCTGTCCAACTCCGCCTTCTGCGCGGCGGTCAGGTTCAGCTTTTCCACCAGCGGTGGCGGCAACAAGCCTTCCATCCCGGCCGGCGGACGTTTCTTGGGCTGGTCGTCGTCGCCTTTTTCTTTTTCGGCAAAGACGGCAGTGGTGAGGATCGCGCCGAGCGCAACAACGGTTAGCAACATACGGTTCATGGTTTGGTACCTTTCAGTTTTCGGGTTCGGCCGGTGGTGGCGGCGGGGGCGGTAGTTCGCCCTCCGGGCGCGGACGGCGCTGCGGACGGAACGG
>CAZJCX010000101.1:1908-4615 GCA_964544425.1 uncultured Verrucomicrobiota bacterium | reverse complement strand
TGCGAAAGTCCTGCCGGGCTTTTTCCCGTTCTTCGGGCGACATCTTTTCCCACTTCTCGCGGTTTTGCCGCAGCCGGTCGCGTTCCTCGGGCGGCATGTTGAGGAAGCGTTCGACGCGCTCATGGATAAATCGGCGGTCACCGGGCGGCATGTCATTCAACGCGCCGTGCAATCGGATCACCCGCGCCTTCTGCTCCAGTGGCATCTTGCCCCACTGGGCATTCAACCGCTGCTCCAAGTCAGCGCGTTCGGCCTCCGACGGGGGCAGGGATGGACGTTTGGGTTCATCGGCGAGCGCCAACGTCCCGACCGCCAAACACAGAATCAGGTATCGGTTCATAGATGGTTTTCTCCTTTCACCACATGGAGCGCTTCGATCACGTCAAAGTCCTCCAGGTAATCCGCCGCTTGCGTTGTGGCATAAAACTCGGCGCGCTGGACGCGTGCGACCCGGTGCTGCCAGACGGCACCGACCACCACCACCGCCGTCGCCCCCGCCAACGCCCACCGCCACGCCGCCGACCGGTGCGGCGGAGCCTCGCGCAACCGCCGCAACGTCCGGTCGGCAAATCCGACCGATGGTTTCGCCGCTCGGTGCTTGCCGAGCCACTCCCACAGTTCGGGGTCAAAATCGTTCGGTCGTTCGGGCTCACGATTCATGTCGTTCATTTCAACACCGACTCCTCAACAAGGTTTCGCTCGCAAAAGCGGTTGCAGATTTTCTTTCAACGTCTCGCGCGCCCGGTGCAGCAGGCTTTTTACGGCCGGTACGCTGCAGCCGAGCACGGCGGCGATTTCTTCGTACGATTGGCCTTCGTACCGGCAAAGAATGACGGCCGTGCGCTGGTTGGCCGGCAACTCGCCAATCGCGCTTTGAATGCGCTCCTGCACTTCATTCTCCGCCACTTGCCGGGCGGGATCCGCGATCCGATGGTCCGGCAGGTGTTCGCCGACTTCGTCCAACGATGCGGCGGCGTGACGCGCGCGGCGCCGGTATTCATTGCGGATGGTATTGTGGACGATCGTGAACATCCAGGTCGTAAACTTCGCCGTCGGCCGGTAGCGGCCCGCTGACCGGTAGATTTGCAGGAACACTCGTTGCGCCAAGTCTTCCGCCTCCCACGCATCGCCGATAGCGCGGTGAATGGTGGCCACGACGACACGCTGGTGGCGCTCGATCAATTCCCGAAACGCACCCTCATCGCCTTCCCGGACGCGCAGCATCAACTCCGCGTCGGCGTCGCTGTCCGTCATGGTATGCAATGCTACCCGACACCATCCAACACCGCAACGCCCCGGAAGTTGCGCGGCTCAGTGCCACGGCAAAATGGGATTTGCCGGGTCGCGCGAGTCAAAATCCGGCAGGCGCGTGGTCGCGGGCGCGCCCATGCGTTCTTCGAGTCGCCGGTAAGCCGTGATGGCGGTGGTGTCGTACGGCAACCACAGCATCGTCCGGTCGTACCGGCGGCTGAACGTGGGGCCGAGGACGGTGACGCTCGTAACGATGACGCACGCCAGCAGGATCCCGCCCGCCAAACCGAGCGCCGCGCCGCCCAGCGTATCGAGCCATTTCGGATAGAGCGGCCGGGATTCATCGGTCAGAAACCGCGCCAACCAGACCAGCGGCAGGCAGCCGACGAGAAAGAGAATCCAGTAGCTGCCAAACTCCGCATACGGACTCTCCATCCAGCCGCGGTCCTGCAGAAACTGCGCGAGCCAGAACCAGTAGCGGAACGTGAGCAGCGACGCGAAGAGGATCAGCGTGGTGATCACGAGTTCGTAGAACAGCCCGAACAACGTCCCCAGCCGGGCCAGATAGATAATCCCGGCGATGAGCAAGAGGTTGAGCAGAGGTTCAAACATATCAACTCGCCTGGGAAACTTCTTCGATCGTGGTTTGGCCGCGCAGGATTTTGTCCGCGCCATCAGTCCGGTAATCGCGCCACCCGCGCGCGTGGGCGAGGTCGTGAACTTGTTGCTCGCCGACGCCTTCGGTGATGGCTTTGCGCAGCGGCTCGTCGAGGACGAACAACTCGAAGATACCGGTCCGGCCTTGATACCCGGTGCCATCGCACGCGGGGCAGCCCTTCGCGCGATAGATGAGCCGGTCGGAAGGTGACACGCCGAGTTCCTGCCACTCGGCGGGGCTGGCGGTGTGCGGTTCCCGGCAGCTTTCGCACAGCGTCCGCACCAATCGTTGCGCCACCACCGCCAGCAACGCCGAGGCCACTTGTTGCCGCTCGACGCCGAGTTCCGTGAGGCGGATGACGGTGCTCAGGGCGTTCTTTGTGTGCAGCGTGCTAAAGACCAGATGCCCGGTGAGCGCGGCGCGGATCGCGATCGTCGCCGCTTCGGCGTCGCGCATTTCGCCGACGAAAATCACGTCGGGATCCTGCCGCAAGATGGAGCGCAGACCGGATTCGTAGGTCACACCGGCCTTCACGTTGACCGGGATCTGCGTTGCGCCCGCCAACTCATACTCGACCGGGTCTTCGATGGTCATCACGTTGAGCCGTTTCGTGTCCAACCGGCTCAACGCCGCGTACAGCGTCGAAGTCTTGCCGCTGCCGGTCGGTCCCGTGGCGAGGATCATCCCCGCGCGTGACCGAATGACCCGGTCGAGCTGGTCCTGCCGCTTGCTCGGGCGGTTGGGGGGCACCACCACCGTCTCCAGGCCGTAGATCTCCTGGAACTCGTAGGCCTCGGT
>CAZJCX010000101.1:0-1898 GCA_964544425.1 uncultured Verrucomicrobiota bacterium | reverse complement strand
GCCCTTGCGGTCGAGGATTCGCAAGGTCAGTTTCTCGCCGTGAATGGCCGCGGTAGTTGCCGCGCGAAAATCCACGTCGCCCAGCCCGGTCCGGGCGCTGAAGCGGCCGTCTTGCGCCTTGCGTTTCTCGGCCACGTCAATTTGCGCGAGCGTTTTTAGCGCCGCCACGATCCGCTGACCGTCGGCCTTCTCGAACGTCGCCCGTTCCTGCAACATGCCGTCCACACGGAAGCGGACGCGAAATAGTTTTTCGTGCGGCTCAATGTGGACGTCGCTGGCGCGCTGCGTCACGGCATCCGCCAACAATGCGCGTGCCGATTCCAAGCCGGTCAGTTCCGGTGCCCGGTCGGGCAGGGCGATGGGGTTGTGGTCGGCGTCGAGGAACTCGAGGCCAAGCCGGTCCCGCGCGGTTCCGGTTGGCTCCGATGCCGCCGGGGAGTCGGCCGCGGGCCGTTGCTCCCGCCCGCGCGCGAACAGATAGATCACCGGCCCGATGAATGGCGCCAGCAACGCCAACGTGTTCCAGACGCGCCGGGCTGCGAACCGCGTCGGATAACGCCGGTCGGCGTCGCGTTGCACCCACAGGAGCGTCGCCAACCATAACCCCATCACCCCGGCAAAACCGGCGATGGCCGCGTCCATCCGACCGAGCGACCAATCCGTCACCGGGGTCGCCGGTGCCGGGGCGACCGAGGGTGGCACGGGAGCGGGCGGCCGGGGTGGCGTCACGGTGGCCGGGGGTGGGGCGACGGCTTGGCCGTCAATACTGCGGACTGAGGCGACCGGCAGGACGACCGTGCCGTAGGGGAATTGCAGTTAGACGACGCGTTCGTCGTGGCGGACGATGGTGACGCCTTCATAGACGGTCCCGTCTTGGAGTTTCACGATCGCCGCCTCGGCTGCGGCCGGGAACACGCTCACGGCGAAAACAATCCAGCGCCACCTCATGCGACGGGACATTACCGGAAGTTGGCAGAAAAGACGAACTCGGAGACAGCCGCCGGGACGGCGGCCACTACATCGGCTGGGCTTGTCGAGGCCGCCGTCCCCGCGGCTCTGCCGATATGCGGAAGGCAGCCGGGATATATCTTGAGCCGGGCAAGGTCGGTGCGTATATAAGACCGCGCAGAATGTTGTTTGGAAAATTTTTGGTCGTGCTAGGCGGGGAGGTAGCGGTTCCCCTTTCCGGCAACCCGCTCCAGCCGGGCGGAATTCCTCGGGGAGGCGGTGGTGTGGGGGAGCACGTGGTGGCGCGGCATCGAACGTTGGGTCCGCTGCAAGGGATGCGGGTTGAACCCCGCCAGGGCCGGAAGGCAGCAACGGTAAACTTGATGTTCCCTGTGCCGGCGGGGCGCCTGACGGGAGCCACAACCACCACGGGCAAACCGACGCCGCTTGTCGAGCCGAGGTGCACGGCCTTTTTTTTGGATAAGACGATGGCGAAACAATATGAGGTGCTGGCTCGCAAGTGGCGGCCAAAGCAATTCGACGAGGTCGTGGGGCAGGACCACATCACCACCACGCTGCGCAATGCCATTACCCAAGACCGGCTGGCGCACGCCTACCTCTTCGTCGGCCCGCGCGGGATCGGCAAAACCTCCAGCGCCCGGATTTTTGCCAAGGCCTTGAACTGCGCCAAGGGTCCGACGGCAGAACCTTGCGGGAAGTGCGACAACTGCATCGAGATCGCCGAAGGCCGGTCGTTGGACGTGTTGGAGATTGACGGCGCGAGCAACCGCGGGATTGACGAAGTGCGCGAGCTTCGCGACACCGTCCGGTACGCTCCCGCGCGCGGGAAGTACAAGATTTACATCATAGACGAAGTTCACATGCTCACGAAGGAAGCGTTCAACGCGCTCCTCAAGACGCTCGGAGAGCCGCCGGCTCACGTGAAGTTT